>DATFEW010000351.1:0-2903 GCA_035250805.1 Pyrinomonadaceae bacterium | reverse complement strand
CACGTAATCGTCGTTGAATATATTGTCACGGCGAGCTACGGTCGCACGGACCGTACTGCGGTCCTGCTTGACCTTGTAAGCCATATAGAGATTCTTCGAATCATAGGCCATCAGAAATTCCGTGGGATGGGTCGGCGCAACATTATCCCCGGGGCTTGTCTGCAGAAAATCGCCAAACACGGCAGCGGTCTTCCAAACTTCGTCATTCAGAATGCCGTCGATCACCGGTGGTGCCGTTAACTTGGGTATATGCACGGGTTCTTTTTTTGAAACATAACCTTCCTTACCGCCCGGATCCTTTTGGTCGGGTGACGGCGTAGTTGTCGTCGGGGTCTGGGAAACAGACGCGTATACAAATAGAAATACGAACAAAACAGTATGAAAAGCTCTCATAATTAGCCTGGAAAAAAGGCGCAGGCAGGTGTTTTACGTGGAAGCCCGAATTAATGTTATTTGGATAAGGCTTCGCCTTCTACAGGAGAGAAACACACAGATTAGCAGATTTGTGACAATTTATTGAACGGCGGTTTTTGTTTTAGCGGGCATCTCCCTTGGGAAGCATCACTTTATCGGGTTCGGCGTTCAGCCTTTCCAACATCTTTCTTGTCAGTCTCGTCTTCACCGGCCCCGCCAGCCGCGGTTCGACCAAATACCGCACGATCGCATTGACCCACGTAGTTTGATCCGTCCTAAAAACAACGACGGGACGTTCGTTCACTTCAAGTTGATCCACCGGTGTCTCCGCCAGCAGTTCTCGATACATGCCGATCCGTTCTCGCATTATCGGGCCGACCTCTTCCTCCGCTGTTTCACGTAGCACTTGTGCAACAAAATCGAGATCGCTCTGATAGGCAACCTGAAACTTAATGTCGTTCCAGATGTATGGAAACAAGGGCCAGGAATAATTATGGACCGGCGTTGTCAGCACGTTCGAATTGGGGAACTTTATGATCCGTCCGCTCGGATGATCAGTGGAAAGATGACGCCCGCCAACTTCCCAAAGTGTTGTATCGAGATAATTTACGCTGATGACGTCGCCAGTATCCATATTTATTTGAATACGGTCGCCGACCTGGTATGGGACTTTGGCAAGGATATATATCCAGCCGATGAAACTCGTGATCGGGGCTTGTAGCGCAAATCCCAAGATCACGGAGATAACGCCCAACGATACGATGGCTGTGTACCAGTTCGCGAACATCGCAGTGATCGCGATAAAGAAGACGGCTAGGCCGGCGACCAGGTTCGCTACCCGCTTCAGGTTGTATCTCGCCACATTGTCGCTAAGTGTGTCGATCAGGTAGGCCTTAATGACATACAAAACGAACAAGACGACGGAAATGGCAAGGGCCCCTCCGATCAGACGTCCCGCTAACGGCTCATATTGAGCGACGAACTTGAGGTATCCAGCTCGGAAAAGGTAGTAAGCTCCGCTGAAGACAAGGATCGGGATCAGGTAAATTACAACCCACAGTTTGCGCCTGCGGGGCGCCTTTTTCTTTTCGCGTTTTCCGACAGCCTGTTCTCGTTTTCCGACGGCCTGCTCAAGCTCCCGCTTAACGTCAGCGTCCTCTTTTAAAGCTTCTACTTTCGCGTCATCGCTTGGCGCCTCCACTTTGGCCTGTTCATCTGCCATAGGTCATTGATGTAAATCCCCTGCTTTCGAGATATTATAGCCTTGCTTTCAGTTATTTTATGCAGCCGGGTCAAGGAGTCCGCTTGGAAATGCCATTTAAATTTCGCTCGATCATTGTTTTGTTTGCACTCTCAATACTGCCACTTTCGTTAGAATCACAGACGGCCCTAAGGCCACGAGTTCGGGACATCGGTTTAAAGATCGGGATACTTCCCACTGGCACGAACAATTCGATCACCGACGTTGCAGGCGTGAGTATCGGACACTCCACCATTATTCGTGGTGATAACATTCGCACAGGCGTGACGGCAATTTTACCGCACACGGGCAATCTGTTTCGGGAAAAGGTCCCAAGTGCGATATTCGTAGGCAACGGATTCGGGAAGCTTATGGGGTCGACGCAGGTGAACGAGCTTGGGGAGATCGAAACGCCGATACTGCTTACCTCGACTCTCGCTGTTCCGAAGACCGCCGATTTCCTGATGGACCATATGCTCACGCTGCCTGGGAACGCCGATGTGCGCTCCGTAAATCCCGTCGTTGCGGAAACCAACGATGGGTTTTTAAATGACATTCGAGGACGCCATATCACACAGGAAGATGTTTTCGCAGCCATCAAGAGTGCAAAAAACGGTCCGGTAGAAGAAGGCTCTGTTGGCGCGGGAACTGGGACGGTCGCGTTCGGATGGAAGGGTGGAATCGGTACGTCATCACGGAAACTGCCGCAAAGTTTGGGTGGCTACACGCTTGGGGTTCTGGTTCAATCGAACTTCGGTGGTGTCCTATCGATCGACGGCGTTCCCGTCGGGATCGAACTTGGAAATTATTTTCTAAAGAATGCACTGGCTGCTGAACATCCAACATCCGAAATTCAAGATCTAAAATCGGGTGATGGCTCGATTATTATAGTGATCGCTACAGATGCACCGCTCGATCACCGTCAATTGAACCGGCTCGCGTTCCGTTCGATGATCGGTCTCGGCCGTACCGGCTCATCTTTTACGAACGGGAGCGGCGATTATGCGATCGCGTTTTCGACGGTAAATCGGATCAACCCGAATGAACGCGTGCGAAACATCTCGGTGCTGGGAAACGACGCGATGTCATCTCTTTTTCAAGCCGTGATTGAGGCTACCGAGGAAGCGATCCTAAATTCCCTTTTCAGGGCCAACACCGTTTCCGGCAATGGCCGGACCGTCGAGGCACTGCCGATCGATAAGGTCCGCGAGATCATGAAGAAGTATGGAAAATTGAAGTAAGCTATCAG
>DATFEW010000350.1:0-12145 GCA_035250805.1 Pyrinomonadaceae bacterium | reverse complement strand
CCAGGCAAACCCAGTAACGGCGCGGCCTGCCTGCGAAACCGGACTCTTGGCATCCTCGATCGTTTCTTTCCGGCCGTCCTCTACCTGTTTTCGAGCCTGTTCGTTACCCGCGACCATCGGCATTTCGAGGGTTTTGTCGATCGTATAATTTGCGATGCGTTCTGGCCCGAGACGCTGGTAAAAGAGGGTCGTATATATGCTGGAAAGCCCCGCCATGATGATCACAGCCACCAGCCATCGCGGGTGCCTTCTCAGGTTTTGAAAAACTTCACCCGGGGAAAAGAAGATGTTTAGGAGTGTATTGGGGGTGGACATCCGCTCAACGCCTTCCGTATCAGGTTTATCTATAAAGCTTAAACCGATCATTAGACCGCCAAGAACGATCATGAGTACGCCAGGCATCGTCCAGGAAAACCCCGGAACCGCCTTCACGATACTTACGATAGCGATAAGTAAACCCAGACCCGCGATTACAATTCCGGCTATACGATTCATAGGTACCTCATGTAAGTGATCAGGTGGAACTGGTAGAACTAAAAACTATTTACGCCATACTAACCCGATTTGTTCAAATCTTCGAACGTGCTTCAGCATAACCGGGCACGCGGATGCAGGCCGCGAAATGGCCCGGTTCGATCTCGCGAAGCTCGGGAACGATCTCGGCACACTCTTTTATTGCGATCGGACAGCGTGTTCGAAATCGGCAGCCTGACGGCGGATCGATCGGCGTCGGTACATCACCTTTCAGCACGATCCTTTCCCGTTTATGCCTCGGATCCGGAACCGGGATCGCCGAGAGCAGGGCCTGCGTGTACGGATGAAGCGGCTTTTTGTACAATTCAACCGAATCCGCGATCTCGACGATCTTACCAAGATACATTACAGCCACTCGGCTCGAGATATGTTCAACCACCGCTAACCCATGCGAGATAAAGAGATACGTCAATCCAAACTCTTCCTGCAGCTCTTGAAGGAGATTGACGACCTGTGCCTGTACCGAGACATCGAGAGCTGAAACCGGCTCATCACAAATGATCAGATCAGGATGCAGGGCAAGAGCGCGGGCAATACCGATTCGCTGACGCTGTCCGCCCGAAAACTCATGCGGATATCGCGTCATATATTTCGGGTCAAGTCCAACTTTTGAAAGGAGCTCAGCAACACGTGCCTTCTGCTCTTGCTTGCTATTAATGCTGTGAATCTTTAGCGGCTCAGACACTATCCGGAGAATGCTCATCCGCGGGTTGAGGCTGGCATACGGGTCCTGAAATACGATCTGCATTTTTCGCCGGAGCCTCTGCATTTCCGCATGCGGCAGATCGACAATGTTCGTTCCGTCGAAAACGATCTCGCCGCTCGTCGGTTCGTATAAACGCAACAGGCACCGCCCGACCGTCGATTTACCGCAACCCGACTCGCCAACGAGGCCTAGCGTTTCGCCCCGCAAAAGATCGAAGGAAACATCGTCCACCGCCTGAACAACATCATCCGATCCATCGACCGGAAAGTGCTTCACCAGATTGCGCACCTCTACAAGGGCCCGTGTTTTTGTTATTGCGGCAGGTGCGATCATTGACAAAAATATTGAATCTGGTGGTTTTTATTAAAGAACTAAGGAGTCGCCGACATGCTCTTCTCTGGCTCGATCTCAACCTCATCTGCGGATTCATCGTCATAAAGAACACATCGCACTTTCACATCATTGTCCAGCTGGTACAGTGGGATCACTCCGTGCCTGCAACGTTCCATCACAAACTCACAACGCGGCGCAAAATGGCATCCATCCGGCAGTTCAGTCGGATTCGGAACGACCCCTTCGATCGTCTGTAAACGCTCTGCCTTCGCAATATCGGGGACCGAAAGCTTCGGTACCGAACGAAGAAGGCCCTGCGTGTAAGGGTGTTTTGGTTTGGCGAATAGCTCCGCAACCCCAGATTGCTCGACGATCCTACCTGTGTACATTACACAAACGCGATCAGCAACTTCAGCGACGACGCCGAGGTCGTGGGTAATCAGCAGCACGGCGAGTTTCCGCGTCCGCCGAAGCTCATCCAACAGTTCAAGTATCTGAGCCTGAATGGTTACATCTAAAGCGGTTGTCGGCTCATCAGCGATCAGCAATTGCGGGTCGCAGGCTAGGGCCATCGCGATCATAACTCGCTGCCGCATTCCGCCCGAAAGTTGGTGCGGATAGTCGTTCACCCGTCGTTCAGGAGATGGTATCGACACTTCCTTCATCGCGTCGATCGCGGCCTGCCGCGCCTCCTTTCGGTCGAGGTCCCGGTGCAGCCGAAGGGCCTCTGCTATTTGTTCGCCGACCTTGTAAACAGGGTTAAGCGACGTCATCGGATCTTGAAAGATCATTGCGATATCATTGCCCCGAATGTCCCGCATTCGTTCCCGGCTCGCCGTCAGGAGCTCTTCACCTCGGAATGTGATAGATCCGCCGACGATCTGTCCCGGCGCAGAAATAAGACGCATTATAGATAGTGCAGTGATCGATTTTCCGCAGCCTGATTCACCTACCAGACCCAACAGCTCGCCCTCGCTAAGCTCAAAGCTCACGTCATCCACCGCCTTGACCAGGCCAGCGCGTGTTGCGAATTGGGTTCTAAGGTTATTTACTTCTAAAAGTTGTGCCACGGCGTAGGTTCGGAAACAATTGCTGAAAGTTTAGCGTAATCCTCTGCGCTTACCAAAAGTTCGGTTAACAATGTGTCGTGCAACGAATTACGTCGAGTTTTCTTCAAATGAATGCTATCATTCGATAGAAGTTTGAAACCTTGGGGGATTTTGCGTGTTAAAAAAGGCCTCTTTAATATTGATTGCATTTGCATTCGTAACTATTTGGTCAGTCGGGGCGTCTGTTCAAGGCCAAAGCGTCTCCAAAATCCTTCCTGGCACTTCAGGAAAGGCGGACGCAAAAGGCGCCAAGGTAACCACTGAGAAGATCCAGAGCGATTTCTCCGAGGCTCTAGCCGTGATCGAGCAAAACCACGCGGTGGGCAAAAAGATCGACTATAACGAGGTATTCAAGTCGTCAATCGACAGCATGCTCCATACGCTCGATCCGCATTCGAACTATTTCGATGCAAAGGAATTTGAGCAGTTCCGTACCGAGCAAAGCTCCCGTTATTACGGTATCGGTGCGACGATCGGCGATCTGACCGATCCTAATGGCAAGGTAGTGGCCACCTATATCCGAGCGACGTTTGACGGTGCGCCGGCGCACCGAGCAGGTTTACGTTACGGCGACAAGATCGTCGAAGTGAATGGCCAGTCGGTCCTTGGAAAGGCCTATCCCGAAGTGCGCAATCTTCTGCGCGGCCCGCGCGGAACGACGGCGAAACTTGTGGTCGAGCGCCACGCGACCGGAAAGCGCGAGAACATTGATATCACGCGTGATGCGGTTCCACAGCCTTCGATCGGCGAGTCATATATGATCCGCCCCGGTATCGGTTATATCGCGATGACCGGCGGCTTTAATCAAACAACGTACGCCGAGTTCGTCGACGCCATGCGCGCGTTAAAGGCCAAGGGGATGACGCAGCTAGTGTTGGACATCCGCGATAACGGCGGCGGACTCGTCGGGCAAGCCTATCGCGTCGCAAACGCGTTTCTTTCGACCGGGCAGACGGTCTTCACGCAGAAAGGACGGATCGACGGCGTAACAGAGCCCTACCGTGCGGATAACCCCCGACCGGAGACGATGCCGATAGTGATTCTTGTTAATCGTAATTCAGCTTCTGCTTCGGAGATCCTCGCCGGTGCGCTGCAAGATCACGACCGCGCTTTGATCGTCGGTGAAACCACCTTCGGCAAAGGTTTGGTTCAGAATCCCTTCCAGCTGGAGCACGGATCGATGCTGCTGCTCACGATCGCAAAATATGAAACTCCGTCAGGCCGCCTGATCCAGCGAGATTATTCGGACGGAAATCTTTACGACTATTACACCGGCGGCGGCATTGGCCGTGACGAAGAGGATGTCGAAACCGGTCCGAAAGGCCCCGAAGCAAAGACCGATTCCGGCCGGACCGTTTACAGCGGCGGCGGCATCGATCCGGATGTCAAGGTTAAGGCGAATACGATCCCGATCGAACAGGCACGTTATCAGCAAAAACTGAACAATCCGATATTTTCGTTCGCGATGGATCTGGCATACGGCAAGGTCCCGGGTTTTGAAACCTATAAGGTCGATCGTCCGATCACGTTCGGATACGACATCAATGAAAAGGATTTTCCGGTCACTGAACAGCTCTACCAGGCGTTCCGTTCGTATGCCGTCGGAAAGTACAAATACACGCCCGCTCAAGTGGATAAGGAGAGAAAATTCGTTGAACGAGCTCTGCGTTCAGAGCTTGTTACGGCTGCGTACGGGACAACTACTTCTTTCCAGGTCATTGGGGATGCGGACAACCAGCGTCTAAAGGCGATAGAGCTGCTGCCGCAGGCTCGCCAACTGGCGCTCGAAGGAGCGAAGGCCAAGTCGAATCCGAAACATGCGATAAATCAGTAATTGGATTCAATCGAGATAGAAAAGCGTAGCCGAAATGGCTACGCTTTTTTTTGCTCAGACTTGCTGCTTTGGATGTTCCTATAAACGTCTAAGGCGTCACTTTTAGGCAGTCAACCAAACCACCAGATAGTAGATCCCAAATCCGATCGATAATGCCAGAATGATAAGAAGAAAGATCACTATTCCTACGATCAGTTTGAATTTACGATATCTCTTTTCGTCTGGCGGCGATAGCTGATTCTGAGGAAAATAGGGTGGAGGCCTGTTCATACGATAAGTCCAAAGTCTAAAGTGCAAATAAGAGTTTAGCGCACGCCGCAGTGTACACACAGGGGCCACGGAACAAAAAAAAGCAAGGCCGGTTGCCGGGGATAGGCTTTGGACATTGGAGTTTGGACTAAAGTGAGCTACGGTTTTATGCGATAATTTCTTAGCTCTACCGCATCAAGAACAGGAAACAACAATATGAAACGCCTCTTCGTCGTTCTTAGCTTTGTTTTGCTCCCGACCGTCACCAGTCTTGGACAAGCGCCCTTCCGAATTGCGGACATGATGGGGATCCGACGCGTGTCTGATCCGCAACTATCGCCGGATGGCCGCACGGTTGCCTTCGTGATCGGCGATGTCGATAGGGTCGGAAATCGCGTCATCAATCAGATCTACACTGTCCCAGCTGACCGCCCTAATACGGTCCCCAGGCAATTGACCACGGGTTCCTCGTCTAGTTCAGCTCCCCGTTGGTCCCCTGACGGCCGGCAGGTAGCGTTTACTACCGGCGGACAGATCTGGATCATGGAACCCGACGGCGATCGAAAACGGCAGGTAACGAGCATCTCGACCGGAGCAGGCAATTCCGTCTGGTCGCCCGACGGCAGATGGATCGCTTTCAATTCAGACGTTTATCCCGAATGCACGAACGACCAATGCAATAAAGCCGAGGACGCACGTGTCGAGGCAAGTAAAGTGCAGGCCCACATCACGGAACGTCTGCTTTTTAAACACTGGAACGAATGGCGAGACCGCAAGCGTACACACGTTTTTCTCGTACAGTCCTCTGGTGGTGCCGCGACCGATCTCACTCCGGGGGATTTTGATTCACCGCCCTACGCCGCAAGTACCGGTGTCGATTATGCATTCTCACCCGACTCACGCGAGATCGCATTCTTGAAGAACCTTGATAAGGTCGAAGCCACATCGACGAACAGCGACATCTTCGTGATGTCGATCGCAGATAAGAGCCAAAGAAATATTACCGAAACGAATGATGGTTATGATGCCGGGCCCGTTTACACGTCCGACGGCAAATACATTCTGTATCGCTCGCAGGCGACGCCGACTTTTGAAGCGGATCGTTGGCGCATAATGCGATACAACCGAGCGACCGGCGAGACGGTCGAGTTGACCCGCGGGTTCGATCAACAGGCCGATGAACTTGTAGTTTCGCCGGACAACAAGACTATCTATTTTGGAGCTGGCGAACGCGCGCGAACGACGATCTTTACTGTTGCAGTCGAACCGGATGTTCGACAGCGAATCGCTACCCACGTTAAGCCTTTGATCAAGAATATTGGCACAGCGAGCGGTCTCAATCTTTCCGGTGACGGCAGGATGCTTGTTTTCAGTTCGAGCACCCTCACCTCGCCGCCTGAGTTAATGCTGGCGTCATCCGCGGGTACGGCCGTCACTTCGCTCACAAGCATCAATAAACAGTACCTGCAGCATTTTCCTCTCGTCGCTCCCGAAGAAGTCGACTGGAAGGGCGCGCTCGGAACCAACATTCATGGATTCCTGTTTAAGCCGATATTGTTTGATGCTAGTAAAAAATATCCGCTTCTCGTGCTCATCCACGGCGGGCCGCAAAGCGCGTGGATGGATTCTTGGAGTTACCGTTGGAACCCGCAGATCTTTACGAATGCCGGCTACGTCGTCTTTATGCCGAACCCGCGCGGTTCGACAACCTACGGGCAAAAGTTCATCAACGACATCTCCGGAGACTGGGGAGGCAAGGTCTTCGTCGATCTGAAGAATGGCATGGCCGAGGTGATCAAACGTCCCTATGTGGACCGCAACAACATTGGCGGCGCGGGAGCGAGCTATGGCGGATATATGGTGGCCTGGATCCTCGGCCACAACAATGATCCGCGATTTAAGTTCAAAGCGCTCGTTTCGCATGCAGGCGTTTACAATCTCGACAGCATGGCTACTGCGACCGAAGAGATCTGGTTCCCAAACTGGGAGTTCAAAGGAATGCCGTGGCAAAACCCGGCAATGTACGCCCGGTGGTCGCCTCATAGATTCGCCGCGAATTTCAACACGCCGACATTGGTTACCGCCGGCGAACTAGATTACCGCGTGCCGTATGATCAAAGTCTTCAACTTTACACAACACTTCAGCTTCGCAACGTGCCGTCAAAGCTGATCATGTTCCCGGATGAAGGTCACTGGATTCTCAAACCGCAAAATTCCGAATTGTGGTACAACAACGTTCTCGATTGGCTGAACAAGTATCTGAACCAGGAGCCGGGCTAACAATGACGCTCTGCGCGACTGCATTTTATTTTCCGTCCATTGCGTTGTGGTGTGAGAATTCATAGCGCTATAACAATATAGCAGTCGTTTACGTATATATCCTTATGACACGAAAGCCAATTTTGATGGCCGCCTCGCTCCTGGCGGCATTTGTTTTGTCTACGCATGCGTCTGCTCAAAAAGCAGCTGAGCGGCCCGATTTCAACCGCAAACAGTCCTACGACGCCACGCACTACAAGATCGTGGCGAGCTTCGATAGAGCACTTCGCGAGGTCCGAGGAGATACCGCGGTAACGCTCAAACCACTGGCTGCGAATTTTACGACTGTAGAACTGGACGCCGCCGGTCTCAATTTTTCCAGGGTCACCCTCGAACCCGGTGGCACACCGCTTCGCTACGTCACGGTCGGTGATAGGGTGGTGATCACGCTGGACAAGGCGTACGGTCCCTCGGATACGATCAACATCCGTCTGGTTTACACCGCACGACCGAAAAAGGGTGTTTATTTCGTCGAGCCCTTGATCGAGGGCGGTTCGGAGGAGCGTTCGGCGCAGATCTGGACACAGGGTGAGCCCGACGAAGCGCGTCATTGGTTTCCCTCGTTCGACTTCCCTTCCGACAAAGCGACGACCGAACAAGTCCTGACCACGGAAAAAGAAAACACGGTTATCGCAAACGGCGAGCTGCTTTCGAAAAAGGAAAATGCGGACGGCACTGTAACGTGGCATTACAAAATGCCCGTGCCGCATTCGGTTTATCTCGTCAGTTTTGTCATAGGCAAATATTCGAAGGTTGAAGACAAATACAAAGAGATACCGCTCGGTTACTATGTCTATCCCGGCCGCGAGGCGATAGCGCCAAAAGCGTATGGCACGACTAAGGACATGATGCAGATATTCGAGGGTGTGACCGGCGTTAGTTATCCGTTTAACAAATACGATCAGACGATGGTTTCGGCCTTCCAGTTTGGCGGTATGGAAAATATCACCGCCACCACAATGGCAGATACCGAGATCGCGATGGTTAACGTCGATTTTCTTCGTCCGGCGGTCGAGGACCTTGTGTCGCATGAACTTGGCCATTCCTGGTTCGGCAATCTCGTTACGTGCAAGAATTGGGCTGAGCTGTGGCTGAATGAAGGCTTCGCGACATTTATGGAAGCTGTATATCGGGAAAAGAAATACGGTCGCCCGAACTACATTGAAAAAGTAAATGGCGATGCCGAGGAGTTCATGGCTGAAGACGCCACCGTCCGCAGCAATCATGGCCTTTACAATCGAAATGCAGCGAACGTTTCGGCGTTATTTGACCGCGCCGGGGTCACATACAGTAAGGGCGGGGCCGTCGTTCACACTCTCCGTGAGCAGGTAGGAGACGAAACGTTCTGGAAGGCGATAAACCTCTATCTGAACCGGCACAAGTTCGCGAATGTGGAATCTACTGATTTACTCGCCGCGATGGAGGAAACCTCGAAACAGGAGCTTAACTGGTTCTTCGACCAGTGGGTTTACGGAATCGGTTACCCTAAGTTGAGTGTCACGCCCGTCTGGAATGCGGCAACGAAAACAATGACGCTCACCGTTAGTCAAATCCAGCCGGCGATCGGCCTCAATACAGGAGCGTATCGACTGCCGATGTCTGTCGAATTCCGCTCCGCAGAATCAGTTCCTGAAAAACGCGATCTTGAGGTCACAAAACGGCTCCAGACCTTCACGTACAAGCTCCCGCACAAACCGACGTCGATCGTTATCGATAAGGAGTCCAAAATCCCGATCAAGTCAGTAAAGATTGCCCCGATCCGATAAAAGGCACGAGTTTCCGACGAAAGCAAATCTCGCCAGCCCGAGGTGACGGGACATTGTTTAGGGCGCACGCGCGCGGCTACAAAGACTTTAGGTATTCAACCAGATCATTCTTTTGCGATGGTGAGAGAGTGAGTCCGAGACAGGTCTGGTAATGGTCGACAACAGCCAGCAGCGTCGGGAAGCGGCCGTCGTGGAAGAAGCCGCCTTTCTGGTGTGCCCACAACCCACGAAGCGGTGAGGTTCGGTACCGTTCGTCCGGTGACCGCATCGCTTGAAAATCGTCGACGCAGACATCCGCCGGCGTGTGCATATTCCATCCAGGCTCGGTAAACGTCGGCTCGACGTGACACGTACTGCATCCTTGCTCTTTAAATAGAGCTGCGCCGCGGTTCGCCGCCGCCGCATTGAAGCTGCCAGCGGGCGCCGCCGGTGCCGGGATCGCGAGCTGATAAAAATGAAGCGCCGGCAACTTCGGGCTGATCAGGTCAGGATCACTTCGACGATTCCCGAAATCGTTTGCTGCAGCGATCGGAAACTTCGCCGCATCCTCCAAACGCGGATCAAAGAATGTGCCCTTTCCGTTCATTTCCAGGTTTGCGACAAAGGCGTTCCAATGGGTGACAGAACCCCACCCGGTCCATGTATGGAGGTTCACTCCGGCCAATCCATATGCCGGCGGGATAAGCGTCGCGCCCGGAACGTTTGTCCCTGTAACAATGCCGTTCGAGACCTGTTGTGGATTGAAGGCCTTGCCGTCAAGGATAAGCTCTGCGTCAAATTTGCCCGGTCCCCAGCTTCTTACGACTGTTCGGACTGTATCCTGCGAAACGCCAAGAAGATTAGCAAGGGGACTGACATCCGGCGCGAAAGCAATGATCTCCCCGACATTGAGGTCTCTGTTTGCCCAGCCGTCAAGCCTGTGGCCGATTCCAGGTGCCATCGAATCGTCTACACTCGAATGGCATAGCGCACACGTGATGCCGATCCTTTCTATATTGCCGTCCTCATCAAAAAACCCTTTTGTACCGACCACAGCATCGAGCCGCAGCAAGGCTAGTGTGACAGCCGGGTCATCAAGATTGACTTGCCCGCGACGGATCTGTCTCACCAGGCCCGGCGACAGAGCATCGACATCTACCTTCAGGCCCAGTGCCAACGCCTGCGCGGGACTCAATCCCGGGCCGACACCGCCATTCGCGGCGCCTGCGATCGCTAGGTGCAGCTTGAGTTGGTCACCCCAGAATGCCTCGTCGCCAAAGGTGTCTGAGCGAAACGTTGCCTTGCCTTCACTGAGCAACCGGCTGGCATTCTCGTCGATTTGCTTATCGAACAGAAGCGCTGCGATGGCGGAACCGACTGGCTTGGCAAAACTAATGGCCGCAATCGCTACGAATGCAGCCAGCATTATTAGTTTCAAACCCTTTACGATTCCACCTTTGTCTAGTTTCCTAGCGTGGACTGTCTCTCTCCTGTTTATGTTGTCGACTCTTGCATTGCTCACTCCACTCACGCTAGACGCCATCGCTTCGCACCTCCTTTGATCTTCGTCCGACGTTTGTCGATAAAAATCCGCGGAATTCTTGCGCTAAACGATATGGACAGGTGTAGGGCACAATACAGTCGCAGGTCGATTTAGAATCAAACTCTGTGTTTATCCGACAAAAAAAGATCCCGTGGCTTGCGACCACGGGACCTTCCTCTTTGAGAAGACCGGATGTCTGCTTGATGTTGAAGAAGCAGAAGCGCGAAGCACACACAAAATCGCGACTGGTGGGTCTGAAATGCAGTAACTTCTTTGCCACACCTACGAGGTTAGCTGACGGGCTAGGAACGAAAGATTATCCCCGCGGTTACGAACCGCCTCGCCCCTGTTTTCGCATATTGCACTACTACGAAAACTCTGGTTCCCCCGTGCCGGTCCATCGGGAACGGCTTCGGTGATCAACTTTTCAACAGTGGTATTTTACCACGTAATTTGAACGAAACTCAAGGCAAAACTTGCGTCAACACAATGGAAAATGGAAAACGCACGATGGAAAATGTCGGACTCAGTTGTTACTCGTAGGATATATTTGATAAAGCATCAGATAAACGATCACCCCCGTTATCGAAACGAACAGCCAAACCGGGAACACGAGTCTTGCTAGATTTCGGTGCTTATCAGCTCTCAGCCTCAGACCTAGCCATAGTGTGCGAATGACGAACGGGGCGACTAGTGCGGCCAGAAGGGTGTGCGACGTAAGGATTGTGAAATAAATCGGTCGCGCGAGCCCTTCGCCGGAGAAACGGGAAGGCCCAAGGCCGAAATAATACGTCCTCAGGGCATGATGCGTGAGATACGAGATCAGAAACAGGGCGGAAACGCAGCTTGCAGTGAGCATGCATGCCCGATGCTTCGCTATCTGATGCCTTTGAATGAAGTAGAACCCGCAAATGAGGAAAACGCCGCTCGTAGCGTTCAGTACGGCATTCAGATGCGGAAAACCGGAAATTAAATCCATACGAGAAATGATAAATGAGAAATCAGAAATCAGAACTCTGCGGCGGCATGATCGTCCCTGCAAAACTTTTCATTTCTCATTTAACATTTATTTCCATGCATTTTCCGTTATTTCCAGAAGCCGAGTAGCAAGAACAAAACGATCCAGATAAGCCCCATGAAGTGCCAATACCATCCTACCGAGCGAGCCAGATTACCTCGATATTCGAGTTCCGGCCCGTACTGTGTTGGGGTGGTTGTTCGCAAGATTATCGCTCCGAGCGCGATAACACCGCCCAGAACATGGGCTGCGTGGATGCCCGTCAATATGTAGAAGAATCCCGCGTACGGATTCCCGCTCATGTAGAGGCCGCGTCCGACGAGCGCCATCCATGCGAGGATCTGGGAGGAAATGAACGCCGCACCTAAAGCCGTTGTTACGATCAGATATTTGCGAAGCCTCTGATGATCATTCGCTTCGACGGCTCTTTGGGCAATGTGATACGTGAAGCTGGAAATTATTATGATAGCGGTACTTATCCAAACCTGGATCGGAAGGCGGAATGGTTGCCATTCGGCTACATTATTTGTAAATACGACGACATACGCGCCGATCAGTCCGCCAAACGTCATCGTTACAACGAGAAGCAAGAACCACGTAACTACTTTTGCTTTATTGGGAACGGTTTCAGGCTCATCCGCGTAGTTTTTAGGATCATTAGACGCTCCGCCGCCGCCAGACGATCCGCCACCTTTATCCCCGCCGCCCCCGCCTCCGTTGTTTCCGCCGGGGCCTCGTTTGGAACCACCACCGGA
>DATFEW010000347.1:0-13263 GCA_035250805.1 Pyrinomonadaceae bacterium | reverse complement strand
CCTGCACGCCGAGCGGGGCGTAATCGTTCTGGATCGCCGAAAGGTCCGGCATCTCTTTTTTGCACGGCTCACACCATGTCGCCCAAAAATTCAAAACGACAACACGCCCTTTATATCCGGCGAGCGTCTGAGCAGAGCCGGTCAGATCTTTCAGCGCGAGTACGGCATCATCCGAAACCGGGACCGGCTTCTCGCGCTTTTCGTCGAGCACTTTTAATGAGTTTACTTTTAGGAACTGCTTGTCCTTTTCTGTGCGTACGGTGCCCTCGATCTCGACCATCGCCGGAACGTTTTCGAGAAAGTCCTTTCCCGTCGGCTTATACGTTCCCGGCTCAAGCGAATATAGTGTGAAACCTTTTTCGTCCTCGACCGCAAGCGCTTGCGGAATACCCTGATCCGAGCACTCTTCCGCGCACTTGATATCGGCAGCATTGCCGTAGGGCGTTTTCTTCCGGTCCGATGCTTCAGACCAACAGACCGAGCAAACAACCTGGCCACGAAGCTTCACGGGTTTGTCGGGTGGCTGAGCTAATCCGGCGGCGGCTATAGCAAAAACACATATCGCTATGAAAAAGATTCTTATCATTTCAACACCTCTCAAACAGAGCACGGGAGGAGACCCGTGCTCTGTTTTCGTCGCATTTACGCGCCATGATCGTGCTTGCCCTTGCAGCAAGCGCAATTATCACAGCAGTTCTTGCCCTCTTCCGATGCGGAAACCGAGTTAACTTTTGCCTCGCCGTCCTTTTTCTTCATTGGGCACGAATCGCCCGTACACTTACCGTCCTTGCAGCAATCGCAGTTGTCGCAGCATGAAGCGGCTACTTTACCCGACGCGTCTTTCTTCTTCATCGGGCACGAATCTTTCGAGCAGCACGATGATCTTTCCGAATTCACACTCGTGCTTTGTGCGTAAGCGAATAAAGCGAGTCCGAAGACCGCAATTATCGCAAGCAATGCAATTATTCTGTTTTTCATGATGTCTTATTCTCCAAATGTTAAGAATCGATCTCATTTTGGAATTGCGGCAATAAAGGCGCAACAATTCCCGTGAAAGTAACGGTACTTTTGCGAAATCGAATCTAAATTCGGATGATGCAGTTTTTGAGGCGGTCAATACGGCGATCCATCGGCGGACCACGATATGCGTTACCTATAACGGATTCTTTGCGACCCGCAAGAAAAACGAAAGATACATAAGCTTCTTGCGATGGCGAGGTGGCGACAGAGTCGAGCGAAAGACTTTGCTTCTCGATCGGGGCGGCAACGAAGCTGGTCGTGAACGGACAACAATCCATCTCGCGCGTTGTTTCGGCGACAACATTTGAATCGCGAGCGTGTTCTGCGGCCCGGTCGCAATGCCCGGAAACTTTCTGACGAGAGGAATGGTCAGAACTAACCTTCGAGTCGAAGGTCTGACAGTAGCCCACGCAAACCGCGCCGCCCGCGTTGAGGCAAATGAATGCCACAACAAACAGGGCGACAAAGCGTGTAACGATTCGGTTTCGGAGCATCGCAGGAATTATATAGGAAATATCTTACTCAACAAAGATCAAAAGAACTCCACAGGGGTCCCAGACGTGCATTATCTTCGTGTCGCCGGCCATTTCCGGCTCGGCCATGCGGGCATTTCCGTACGTGTTCTCATCCAGCACTTTCTTTACGTGCTCGTACCACGCCTGAACATCATCGACGTCGAACTTCATCATGAAGTTTTCTGCCCAATCTTTTACGTAATAATTCTGCAGCCTGAAAACTGCTCCGCCGAGTCGGCAGTCCATCGTGTCTCCAAAGCCCACGATCAGGTCGAATCCAAGCGCGGCATAGAAGCGCTTTGACCCTTCGAAGTCTTGTGCGGGTGTATAAACGACAAGTTCCTTGATCGTAGGCTTCATAAACTAGACGTTAAACCTAAAGTTTACAACATCGCCTTCCTGCATCACGTACTCTTTACCCTCAAGCCGGACCAGGCCTTTTTCTTTTGCGGCGTTCATCGAACCGCACGCCATGAGGTCGTTGTATGAAACGATCTCGGCGCGGATAAACCCGCGTTCCATATCCGTGTGTATCTCACCGGCAGCTTTCGGGGCAGTAGTGTTTTGGTGGATCGTCCACGCGCGCACTTGTTTTTCGCCCGCCGTAAGGAAGGACATAAGGCCAAGCGTGTGGAAGGCTGCCTTTATCAGGTTGTCCACTCCGCTGGACGCGACGCCGTGGTGCTCGAGAAATTCGGCTCGCTCAGCTGGCTCGAGTGCGACAAGTTCCGCTTCGAGCTGCGCACAGATCACGACGACGTCCGCATTGTCCGTTTTCGCATAAGCCTCGACGGCACGAACGTGTTTGTTCTCTTGAGAATTCGCCAAAGTTTGTTCATCTACGTTCGCGGCATAGATAGTCGGCTTTCGGGTAAGCAAAAACCACTGTTTCACGATAGCCTTTTCTTCCTCGCTTAAACCGAGAGCCCTCGCCGGGCGGCCTTCTTCGAGCAAAGGCTGGATCCGATCAAGAAGCTCGATGTCCCTTTTGGCATCTTTGTCGCCAGATTTGGCGGATCGCTCAGATCTATCCCGACGCCTCTCCAGGGTCGCAAGATCGGCGAGCGCAAGCTCGATCTGGATAGTTTCGATATCGCGCACCGGATCGACCGAGCCTTCGACGTGCACTACATTATCGTCATCAAAACAGCGGACCACCTGGATCACGGCGTCGGTCTCGCGAATATTTGCGAGAAATTGATTGCCCAAACCTTCGCCCTTCGAGGCTCCGCGAACAAGGCCGGCAATATCGACGAACTCGACCGTTGCGGGCACGATCGTTTCGGTTTTTACGATCTTCGCAAGCGGCGCGAGGCGATCATCAGGAACGGCGACAACGCCAACGTTCGGTTCGATCGTAGCGAAAGGGTAATTTGCCGCGAGGGCGGCTTCCTGGGCGGTTAAAGCATTAAACAGCGTCGATTTTCCGACGTTCGGCAGGCCAACAATTCCGGCTTGAAGCATAAGTAAGGGTGCGATTGCCGAAATATCGGCGCCATCGAAAACGGATATTCTACCGCGTCGGCCTGTCCTTTGCGAAACCCGGACGTTTTGCGAGATCCGCAAAGTGGGTTAGGTTATTGAAGAATTCATTGCATGCTCATCGCGATCCTTTTTATTTTCATACTATCCCTTGGCGGCATCGCAGTTACGTACCTCTTCGAGAAAGACGAACCGATGCTTTGGCGTGCCGCGGCCGGCGGCATTATCGGACAATGCGTATTTGGAACGATCCTATTTCTGCTCTCGTTTGGATTTGGACTGGGAACGGTATCGATCCTTGTTGCGGCAGTGCTGACGTTATTGCCGATCCTGTTCGTTTATAAGGGCGAGAACAAACGCATACTCAACCACGATTGGGTAAAGGCAAAAGGAAAGCTTGAGGGAGCCAACCTGCAAAAGTTTGCCGCGTTTTCTTTTTACGCGGTTTTTCTCGTTTTTTTCGTATTCTTTTTCGACCGGGCGATGATCGTAACCGCCGAGGGCATTTTTACTGGCGGATCGAACAATCTTGGCGATCTCCCGTTTCATCTCGGGATCATTTACAGCTTCACTGACGGGGCGAATTTCCCGCCGCAGAATCCTTCTTTTGCCGGGACAAAATTCGCTTATCCGTTCATCGCGGATCTTGGCACGGCGGCGTTAGTCAAAATTGGTGCCGATATTCGTTGGGCGATGCTCGTTCAGAATGTTTCGTGGGCGTTTGCCCTGTTGGTCATCTTCGAACGGTTTGTTTTCAGGCTCATAAATGATCATGCCGCCGCGCGGCTGGCGCCCGTCTTGCTTTTCCTGAGCGGCGGGTTGGGATTTCTTTGGTTCTTTTCGGACTACGCCGCGCATTCCAAAGATATTCTTCAATTGCTAATGGATATTGGTAAGGACTACACCATTTCACAGGAGTTCCGATGGGGCAATTCGTTGATCACTCTTTTCATAACGCAGCGTAGTCTGTTGATGGGAATGCCGCTGACCCTGATCGCTCTAGGCGGGCTCTGGAGAATCTTCTCCACAGTGACAGAGAGACAGGGAGAGAAAACTGGTTCGATCGCGCGGCTGTTCTCCAATTCCGGCTTTCTGCTCGGCGTACTCGCCGGGATGCTGCCGTTGATACATCTCCATAGTCTTTTCGTATTGTTTATCATGACCGCGTTCTTATTGTTAATGCGTCCGGCGAAATGGCGGGAATTTGCGATCTTCGGCCTAGGTGTTTGCATCATCGCGGTCCCGGAATTGATATGGTCGATCACCGGCAGCGCAACGCGCGCGACCGAATTCTTTGCGTTTTATTTCGGATGGGAATCGGCTCAGTCAAACATTGTTTGGGCCTGGCTGAAGAACGCGGGCATTTTCATACCGATGATCCTGGTCGGGATCTATTTATTTTACAAGCATGGCGACGATACGGATCAGGATCGAGCCAATGCGAAGAGGCACAAAAAACGAAAGAAACAAACTGAAGAGGCGGCCGCGATTGGCCGTGATCACCGCGTTGATCTTTTACTTTTCTACATTCCTTTCGCGTTTTTGTTTGTGCTCGCGAACGTGGTCAAACTCGCACCGTGGGAATGGGACAATATCAAGGTACTGATCTACTGGATGGCTGGCTCGATCCCGTTTGTGGTATTCGGGATAGCGTGGATGTGGCGGCAAAACGCGCTCGGCAAGGTGGGATCGGTTATCGCGATTTTCGCGTTGATCGCCTCGGGCGGGCTTGATGTGTGGCGGACGGTCTCGCAGCAGCACAACTATCGTGTGTTCGATCAAGATGCTGTCACGATCGGAGACCGGCTGCGGCACGCAACACCGCCCGATTCGTTATTCCTAAACGCTCCGACCTATAATACGGCGATCGTCCTTTCGGGACGGCTGTCGCTAATGAGATACCCGGGACACCTCGACTCACACGGCATCGATTACAAAGAGCGAGAGAATGACGTCAAACAAATGTACCGCGGCGGTCTTGCGGCAAGGCATTTGTTTGAAAAGTACGGGATAGACTATGCGCTCGTATCGCCCGAGGAGCGGCGTTCGCTCTCTCCGAATGAGTCGTTCTTTGCCTCATTTCCGATCGTGGCAGAGTCGGGCGAATACAAAGTTTATAAAGTGAAAAGCGAATAGAGAACAACGAATACTAAAAGCGAAAAGTGAATAACTAGCCGATCTTAAGAAGACCTGCATGATAGAAAACCGTGAAAATGAGCAAGTTGAAAATGCCCGTCCGATGGACTGGGTTTGGTTTTTGAGTTGTGCGGCCATCACGGCTCTAGCGATCTTTTTACGGTTTTTCGCGCTCGAAATAAAGCCGCTGCACCACGATGAGGGCGTGAACGGTCACTTTTTGACAGCTCTTTTCCAGGAAGGCGTTTACAGATACGATCCCGGCAATTATCACGGTCCGACACTTTATTACCTGACGCTGCCGTTCACGAAATTGTTCGGACTGGAAACGCTTCCTGTTCGCTGGAGCGTTGCGGTTTGGGGCGTCCTTATCGTCGTTCTCGCTTTTTATCTGCGTAGATACATCGGACGGATCGGCAGCTTATTTGCCGCACTGTTTCTGGCGATCTCGCCGGGCATGGTTTACTTCTCTCGTTATTACATTCACGAGATCTTCTTCGTTTTTTTGGCACTTGGCCTGGTTCTGGCGGTGGCGTTCTTCCTCGAGCAGAAAAAGCCTGGGGTTGGTGCCATCATTTGGATCGCCTTGCTCCTTTTAGCGTGCTTTTTTCCCTCAACGCTCAATCTTTCTTCGGCGATCGCAAAGGAAAACGAGACGCTGTTCTGGGTGATCTCGATCGGTATTTTCTTGATCGAAGCGGCCCTTGTTTTCCTGATCATTCGAATGCTGCTTGGATGGAATGACGGGCGTCCGATCTACCTCCTGCTCGCCTCTGCATGTATTTCGCTGATGTTTGCCACAAAGGAAACGGCTTTCATCACGCTTGGCACTATGCTGATCGCGTGCATCTGCCTTTGGATCTGGCCGCGAATTTATTCTGCCGCGAAAGACCTGAACGGCGAGTTTCATTCCGACGACCTGAGCTGGACAAATTTTCGGACGGCACTCGGAACCGGCACCGACCGCATTCTCATGCTGGTCGGCGCCGCCGCGATATTTATTTACGTCGGCGTGCTTTTCTTTTCTTCGTTCTTCACGTACCCCGAAGGCGTCGGAAAGGCGTTTGAGGCGTATGCGATCTGGACAAAGACGGGCAGCAAGGACCACACGCAAAACGGGACGTGGGCGTACCTGAAATGGGGGATGGAGATCGAGGGGCCAATAATGATCTTGAGCGTCGTCGGCACCGCGATCGCGTTTTTCAGGCCACGCAGCCGCTTTGCGATGTTCACGGGCCTTTGGGCGTTTGGCCTTTTTGCGGCCTATTCACTCATTCCGTATAAGACGCCATGGCTGGCGCTCTCCTTCCTGCTGCCGATGTGCATTATCGGGGGTTTTGCGATAAACGAATTTGCGTCGTTCAAACAGCCGGCGGCGAAAGCAGTTGCAGTGATCGCAACCATTGCCGCGTGTGCGGTCCTTTCATATCAAACATACATACTCAATTTCGTCCGCTACGATGACGAGGATATGCCCTACGTTTACGCGCACACTAAACGCGAATTCCTCGATCTCGTCTCTGAGATCAACCGCTATTCGGAAAAAAGCGGAAAGGGGCAGAATGCCAAGATACAGGTCGTTTCACCGGAATACTGGCCGCTGGTCTGGTACCTGAAAGACAACCCCCAGGCTTTATTTCATGGGCGGACTGCGCCTGCCGACAAGGCGGAGATGATCATAGCCAAAAAAGGCGACCAGGACAGCGACGTGGCACGAAGATATTCCACCGAATACGAGTATGTCGGCACCTATGGCCTCAGGCCCGGCGTAGATCTGGTGTTACTCGTTCGGAAAGATCTGAGCGATAAGCATTAAAACAAGGTCCGCTTTGACGTTGTCCTTTTGAAGCAAGGAATATGAACATTGAGGCGGACATAAGTGACACGATCAACATCGAATGGATGAACATTCTTGATTCATCCACCGTATTACGTTGAAGTGTTCATCAATTTTTTGAGCTAATCTGGAGATATTTCTATGATCCGTAACGGGTTACTTCGTTTTACCCTTGTTTTTACACTTGCTTTCTCTTTTGTTGTAGCCGGGCTGCCGACGGTCGGTTTTGCGCAAACCGGCGTTGCGACCGGCGCCGAAAGTCAATACCAAAAGGGCCTTACGGCGATCGAACAGAAGGTCGACGCCCGCCGGAAAGAGTTGGGCATTCCCGGAATGTCTCTCGCGATCGTAAAGGACGACCAGGTCATCTACTCGAGTGGTCTTGGTTATAAAGACTTTGAAAACAAGGTGCCGGTAACGCCCGACACCCAGTTTGCTATCGGTTCTTCGTCAAAAGCCTTCACGGGGCTATCCGTCTTGATGACGGCGGATGAAGGAAAGATCTCAATGGACGCTTCGCCGAAAACGGTATTGCCGTACTTCAAGATGGCTGATCCGGACACGGACAAGAACATGACCATTCGGGATCTCCTGACGCACTCGTCGGGCTTAAACCGAACCGATATCGCAATGATCACCGGCAAACTGAATCGTCAGGAACTGATCCGTGTGGCCGGCGAAGCGAAGCCGATCGGTAAGCTCCGCGAGAAGTTCGGGTACCAAAATCTGATGTACACGACCGCCGGTGAGGTCGTCGCCGTGGCGCAGAAACAGCCGTGGGAAAAGTTCGTCCCGGAGCGGATCTTCAAGCCGCTTGGAATGACGAACAGCAATATGACCATCACGGACATGGAGAAGGCAAAGGACCGCTCGTTCGGATACATTTACAATTTCGATACAAAAGAAACACGTAAACTTCCCTACCGAAACATCGATATGGTCGCCCCGGCGGGGTCGATAAACTCGTCCGCCAATGACATGGCAAAGTGGATCCGTTTTGTGTTGAATGGTGGCATGACACCTGACGGTAAGCGTCTCGTTTCAGAAAAGGGATACAGCGAGTGGCTCAAGCCGCAGATGAAAATGAATGCGTCTGGAACGGCAAGCTACGGCCTCGGCTGGATGATAGGTAAATGGAATGGACTCACGGTTGTACAACACGGCGGAAACATCGATGGCTTTAACGCTCTAGTAGCTATGATCCCTGAAAAGAAACTCGGCTTTGTAATGCTCACGAATGTTTCGGGTTCATCGCTTGGCGGTGAGTTAATGCCGATCGTTTGGGAGAACATCCTTGGAAAGCCTGAGGCGCCGAAGACCGACAGCATCGCTGCCACCGGACCGGAAAAGGAAGCAGGCATTTACCGGCTGGAAGAAGCCGGGTTCGACGTAGATGTGAAATGGAAGGACGGCAAGCTCATTTTCATCGTACCCGGCCAACCGGAATACGCTCTTGAAAATGTCGGCGGCCGCAAGTACAAGCTCGCGGGCGCACCCGACGGTTTTTTCGTTACTTTCAATGACAAAGAAGCATTTCTGCAACAGCCGCAGGGCGATTTTACGTTGCCGAAAAAGAGCGGGTCTGCAACGGTACAGCCGGCAACTTCAGGAGCCGCAAAGGAGCTGATCGGGAAATATCGCGCGGTCTCCGCACCGCTTGAATTGGAGATAAAGGAAAACGAGGGCAAGGTGCAGCTTATCATCCCGAATCAGGCGCCTTACACGCTGAACGAAAAGTCGAAGGACACCTATCACCCCGCACCGCTGCCGGATGGTTTTGCCGTGAAGGTGAAACGCGACGCGGCCGGCAAGATCGAATCGATCGTAATGGTCCAGCCGGGAAATGAGACCGAACTTAAGCCGATCGCTGCCGACGAGAAACCGCCGATCAGCGTAGATGAGCTTTATCAAAAAGCGCTCGAGGCAAGCGGTGGCGAGGGAAATTGGCGGAAGCTAACTTCGCGTGTCGTGACCTCCACGTCCGATATGGAACAGCAGGGTATCAAGACCGAGTCGAAAAGCTGGACGAAGGCTCCAAACCTTTCCGCCACAGAGACCACGATGAAGGCGATTGGCAAAGAGATAGCCAGGGGCTGGGAATTCTTTGACGGGACCAGCGGCGAAGAGGCATATACCTTCTCGCCGGTGGAAAAACTTGCGGGCAAGCGTCTTGAAGACACTCGCCTCGGTTCAGACTTCTACTCGATGCTCGACTGGAAATCGAAATACAAAACGATCACTGTAAAACGCATCGCAAAGGTGGGCGAGGAAGAAGCGTATGCGGTCGAATTTGAACCCGAAAAGGGAACGAAATTCACCGAGTATTACTCGACCAAGACCTTCCTGGTCTTGAAACGTGAGGGCGTTGTACCATCGAGCACCAGCTCGCAATCGCTGCCATACTCGATCACTTACAGCGATTATCGGGATGTTGATGGAGTTAAGCTGCCGTTCAAACAGATCAATAATACGAGCTCGAACGGCGATGTTGTGACGATCGTCACATCGGTTAGGCACAATGTGCCTGTCGATGACAAGCTCTTTGCACCGCGGAAATTGAACTAACGAATTCCGCCTTCTTGAAAATAAAGACCCACCTGCCTAACAGCGGGTGGGTTTTCGTATTTCATAAAGATAACTTCTATCTCACCGTCGTGAAATTGGCGATATTTTCTGAAGGTTTGAAGACCGCTAGTTTACCCGACGGCCTCCATTTTTCGTTATTTCCCTGAAGAAATTTCTGTCGAGTAAAAACAGGTACTTTTCCTTTCTTAACGAAAACCTTGTAGCCAAAAGTGGGCTCGTCCTCGGAAAACCCTTCCGCTTGAAACCAGCCGAGGCCACGCACAGCATTCCCTGAAAATTCAAACAGGTCGACGCCTGTGCCCCCAGCACCCTGATGCATTCCGCCGGAATAGTAAAGAGCGAATTCGTCAAGCCCATTCTGATTGACATCAGGTAGAGTTCGCGCACCGGCGCTCCAGCCCGCCTCGGAAGCGAACACCGAGGTTAGCTTCCCGTTTTCGGCCAGTGCCAGCGCAACAATGCCCCGCCCATTTCCGGTCTGACAGACCTGAAAGTAGACGAGCGATTGATCGGCATTTGGTTTGGAGAACGAACCGCGTATCAAATAGGCAGAATCGAATTCGGGAGTACATTCCTCGCTCTCGTACTTCTTTCGGAGCACAGGCCAAACCTCTCTTTCAATGAACGCTCTTTCGGCAGCAGGAAGCGGCGTTTCGTTTTCGGGCATCGCAGGATCGTTTATCAGGACGGTCTGGCCCATCGTGGCAGGCACAAAAACAAAGAACAGCGCGAGAAGGGAAATTCTTCGGTTCATAATCGTCGAGAATAATGGAAAATCCGGGCACGGACAAGACTTTGTTTTGGGCGCCGGATGCCGGATACTTCTTTGAAGTGCAAACGCCGCGAATTTCAGCTTCCAGTTACTCGAATACCGCACCCCTGATCTGGAGCTTTCTTTACGGTTCGAATCATGGAAAAGTCGAACTGATCCTGGATAACGCTCCGGCGCGCTCGACGGAGATGCTGCGGCAGGACCGTGTTGATGCCGCACTGGTCCCCGTCATCGCGTCGCAATTTATCGAAGGTGTGAAACTCGTTCCCAATGTTTGTGTTGGCGCGAAAAATAAGGTTTGCAGCGTCTGCCTGGTTACGGATGGCCGGGAGCTGGCCGATGCCACATCGGTCTCGCTTGACGCCTCATCGCAGACCTCGGTGGTGCTCACTAAAATTCTGTTTCGGGAATTTCTCGGATTTGAGCCCCGATGGCGAGATTCGGAGCCGGATATTGAGACAATGCTTGCTGAATCTGACGCCGCCCTGCTGATCGGCGACCCGGCGCTTACAATTGCCAGTTCCGATCCAAAATCTAAGATCCAAAATTCAAGATCGTTCGATCTTGCTGAACTATGGCATCAATACACCGGTCTTGGCTTTGTGTTCGCGATGTGGATGACCCGGCGAGCAACCTGTAATATCGATTTCGCGGCGGCCCGGGACGAAGGTCTTGCCCACGTTGAGGAGATCACCGCCAATTATGAAACCGAGATCCCTATCGGCCGCAAAAACCTGGTCAAATACTTATCCGAAACCATTTCGTACTCGATCGATGATTCGATGCAGCAGGGAATGGACCTGTATTTCAAGTTGGCGAAGAAAAACGGCCTGCTCCGCGAAAACAGGCCGCTTGTTTATGTCTAAGATCTTAGGATTCCGCAAGGATCGAGTACACATCCTTACGTGCTTTGTTTAATACCTCTTCGATCTTCTTTACGGTCTCAGGGTCACTTCCCCGCACTCCGTCGATAACGGCCATCCCGAGTTTAGCCAGCGACTCCTTTAGTTCGAACGCTTGCTTCATACCGGGCGTCTCTTTGAATCGTGACTCGCCTCGTTCCTCCAGCAGCTTCAGGCCCGCTTCTGTAATTGTGTAGACCTTCTTGCCGTCGATCTCCTGGCTCGTGACGTAGCCGCCCTCTTCGAGCATTTGAAGCGTCGGATAGACCGAGCCCGGGCTCGGCCGGTACCCTCGAAATCGCCCCTCAAGCCCGGTAATGATCTCGTAACCGTGCCGCGGGCCTTCTTTTAATATCTCGAGGAGGAGGTATTTGATGTCTCCTCGACGCATCCGTGGCGGCTCGCAACCGAATCCGCGGCCCCGCCTACCAAATCCAAAACCGTGTTTTCCGTACATAGCATTTACCTCTAGTATTGATATACTAAATGCTATCGCGATATATCGGAATCTGTCAATACCATTCGTTTTGGATAAATACAGTTTCGATCTAAGCCTCTAGGCAACTAAGTTTTATTGGAATAATCCCGACTGGAAGACCAGGAGCCACCCCGCGACGATCACGAAAACCAAAAGTCCAAGATCCGATGTGTTTAACTGTTGTTTGCTTCGTTCCATGTTGCCTCCCCGACTATAAGGCGTAGTTTCAGGGAAAAAGAGGTCAGTCCTCCATCAAAACAAACAATGCGTAACCGTTTTCGAAAAAAATAGCCGGTCTGGACGGGCCTTTAAAAGGAAGGCCGTTTGAGCTCTTCGTGCAAAGATTCGTGAATGAGCTTGCCGTCGTTCCGTTTGAGATGGTCGATAACTTTAAGTGCCGTATCGATCCGCTTGTCAATGTCCTTTACGCTTTCGACGAAATAAAGCAGCGAGCGTTGCTTGCCGGGCGTTAAGGCGTGAAAGAACTTGTCGCCTTCCGGGTCCTGGTTCAATACTTCCTGAAACTCCTCGGGCATCGGGCACCCGTATTTGCTTTCGTCCTTGATAACCTCCAGGGATACCTCGTCGCCGGCGGTGATCCCGAGCCTGTCCCGGATCGATTTGTTGGTCCCGATGTAGAAGCCCTTGCTGTGCGGGAGCACCGCACACTGAAAGGTCAGCTTGCTATTTGCGGTGCAAACAACACGGCGGGTGCCGTTCTGTTTCTCGAACTTCAGAGCAACTTTTTCCGGTACCGGAAAATAAAGCCCTCCGTATTCGCCGGTTGATTTGGTGAGTACGGATTTGAATTTGATGGGCTTCATCGCGCTTCGCCTTCCTTTGCGGCCTTAGCGGCTTTGCGTGAAAAAAGCTCGTCCCACGCAAAGACGCAGAGCACGCAAAGAAAACGCAAAGTTTTGCTAAGATTATAGACGAATGGCAAACGATATCCAGCCTATCCTGGCCAAGGCTCTGAGCGGTGAACGCCTGTCCAGCGAAGACTGCACTGCACTGCTTGAATCGAACGATTTTGTCCGTATCGGCTTGGCCGCGCACGAAGTCCGGATGCGGCATAATCCGACGGATGTCGTTACATACATCATCGACCGGAACATCAATTACACCAACGTGTGCAACGTGGTCTGCACGTTCTGCGCGTTCTATCGGCGCCCTGGGAAACCGGATACGTACGTTCATTCGATCGAGGAGATCTGCAAACGGATCGATGAGACGATCGAGCTTGGCGGGACAGGCGTGCTAATGCAGGGGGGCCTGCATCCCGACTTCAATATTGAGTGGTACGAAGATCTTCTGCGTACGCTGCACGCGAAATATCCGAAGTTTCAACTGCACTGTTTTTCGCCTCCGGAGATACATAATATTCACCTGATCAGCGGCCTCGATTACGAGACCGTAATGCAGCGATTGAAGGACGCGGGCCTCAATTCACTTCCAGGCGGCGGCGGCGAAATTTTGGATGACGAAGTTCGCAAACGCGTGTCCACCAAATGCAACACGCAAGAGTGGCTCGACGT
>DATFEW010000341.1:0-3382 GCA_035250805.1 Pyrinomonadaceae bacterium | reverse complement strand
GCTGCTAGCGGTTTCAGAAACACTACGGGCCGAGGGATACGTTGTCGTTACTGCTCGACGCGGCGCGGAAGCGCTCGTACGTGTCGCCGAAAGACTGCCCGATCTGATCATTAGCGATATCCGCATGCCGGGTATGGACGGGTACCAACTGGCTCGAAATCTCCGCTCCGCCCCGCACACGCGCCTCGTTCCGATCGTGTTTTTGACCGCGAAGGATGAAACCGCTGATCGCATTGCAGGTTTCCGGACAGGCGTTGATGCGTATATTACGAAGCCTTTTGAGCCCGAAGAATTGGTTGCCATCGTTGCCGGAATTCTCGAACGCGTTCAACGCACTCATGGCGACCTGGCGCGGCTATTTGGCGAGAATGAAACGGAAATCACGTTTCAACGGGATGAGGAGTTAACAGACGCTGAATGGCGTGTAGCAGAAACCGTCGCGCGCGGATTGAGTAATAAAGAAATTGCCTCGGAACTAAATCTCAGCCTCAGAACCGTCGAAGGACACATCAGTCACATTCTCGACAAGAAAAACTTGAGCAATCGCGTCGAACTCGCCCTACACGTCGCGGCTGCGCGCAGGCAAACTGAATAATGGCAAGAGTTGTTACAGTTGATGAAAACGGAGCGTTTTGATCGTTTCTTATCGCCGTTACTTTTCTGCTCCGAATCTCGTCTCAGCCGATTTGGACTGTCAGCATAGAAACCGAACCACCATCAACACCTTCAACCGGAAAGCTGACTTGTTCCCCTTCTCTGCTTGCGGCAATCACATAAAGTAACGGTAAATAATGCTCCGGTGTGGGGATCGACAGCATTGCATCACGCCCTAATGTTTCGTAAGTGATGAGCGGCTTATAGTCGCGAGTGAGCAATAATTCTCGCGCGCGCGCTTCAAATCTGACCGCCCAATCAAAAGCCTCAACCCCGGGTTTGCCCCAGGCGTAGGTGTGAAGATTGTGAACAAGATTGCCGCTGCCCATGATCAAAACGCCTTCGTCGCGTAAAGAAGCGAGCCGTTTTCCGATCTCATAATGGTATTCAGGCGGCTGTGTTTCGTCGATGCTGAGTTGCACGACGGGAATATCCGCCTGCGGGAAGACATGATGCAACACAGACCAAGTTCCGTGGTCGAGCCCCCAACGCTCGTCAAGCTCGACCGGAAGCGGCGATAAGATTTCCTGAACACGTTTCGCCAACTCGGGACTTCCTGAAGCGGAATATTCGATGTCGTAAAGTTCTGCCGGGAAGCCGCCAAAATCGTGAATTGTTCTCGGCGCAGACATGTTTGTAACCGCGGTCATAGGAATATACCAATGAGCAGAAACGGCAAGAACAACCTTTGGTTGTGGGATCGTATTTCCTATAACAGTCCAAGCCTGTGTATAGTCATTCTTCAACACTGCGTTCATCGGATTACCATGTCCGAAGAAAATAGCAGGCATTGCATCAGCCATTTTTCTAAATCTCTTGCTTAAGCCAGTCCGAGTTGTTTCAAAGGCCACGGCCACGAATGACAACTCGAACCGGCGCCCGCACTCATCTCAAACTGACCGTCGAAAACGATCGGCATCGCTTCGCCCATATTAAGCCCCGCGCCGCTACACTTCTTCAATGACGAACGTTCCGAAATAGGTTATGCGATGCGCCGAATGTTTCCGCATTATTTCGGCCGCAATTTCCTTTCGTTCTGTCTGCGGAGCATGGACCATCAGAATGCAATCACCGTCCTGCATATACTTTTCGTATCGTTCAAGGTATGTGCGGTCGGGACCGATGTGCTGCAAAGAGCGTAGGAGTTCCGAAATAGGCCCGTGTGCGGAACCATCGAAGTCCATCTCTTGAATGCCTTCCTGACCAATGAACGATCGCATATCACCTCGCGCGAACCCATTTTCCTTCAGGTCGCTGATCGCCACATTCATCGAATCGATACCATGGAAGACGGCAATGAGATTATGGAGTGGATAAACAACAAAATCTTCAGCTCTTGTCCTCTGTTCACTTTCGCTCATAGTTCTTTCTCCTTTTGTCCGCGTTCGAGACGGTTCAAGAAACACGGTTCTCAGTGACCGATAAGTGATATGAACAGATGTCATTGCTTCGTCGAACAAGGGCGATCGTTATCATGATCGATGCCATATTGCTTATCTGCACGACGCTTAACAACACCTCTCCCCGAATAATACAGTAGATCAGAAGCAGCATGCTCGCGAGGAGCCAAATGACCCATGTCCAGACACTAATACCCCAGGCGCATTTTTCGACCCATAAATGACGAATCTGCGGGTAGTAAGCGATGACTACCAACGTTGTCCCGATCCAGCCTAAAACTTCCATGCTTGTTGGGATAGGCAGAAGATCAAAGTGATCTATCCTGCCTATCCCTTCCCCTTTATCCCACCCCTTTATGAAAAACTACCTGGATCTCCTTACCTGCCAGGAAAACCTCACTTGGCACGCTTCAGATCATCGGCCGCTTTTAGTGCTTCACGCCGTACGTGGTCGGCGAGGGTCGGATGAATAATGCTCTTTATCGTTCCCGTCACGATCCCCTTTTCGGCCGCTGTCTTGAAGTCGATGATGTCATCAACGACGCCCTCCAACGGGTTCTTCGATGAGGGGAGATCGTCATGCAGCTTATGGAAGGTGTCGCTCGTATGCATTGCCTTCATGATCAAATCACGTTCCGCCGGGTCAAGGAGATGCGCGATAAAATCGGAATGCTCTCCCATTATCTGTGTCCAGAATGACGCCGTTTCCTTAAGTCCGGTGGAAGTGTCACCGCGTGAAAACTGGTCCAGCCGTTCCACCAAGTGGTCCGCCTCCGTGGCCGTATGATCAAAGAAAGTGGACCAAACAAGACTTCTCAGCTTGCCAGATGCCTGCTCTTCGCTTAACCTTCGCTGCCAGTCCGAATACGGTTTTAGCATTTCGATGTTCGCACGGTTGAAAGCCGCAAAGTTATCGAGGTCGAGCTTCGCGGTTTTGGTTTTTTCAAGTTGGCCGGCGAACGTTTGTTGAAAACGCTCGGCCTCACTTCGCTGCGCCGCCAATTCAGCCCCCGGCATCAGCATGATGAAGAATTGGGCGTGTTCCATCATTTGCTCATTCCAAAACGTGCCCTCCGCGATTGAGAGGGCGATCGGGTCGTTCGTGTCGAGACTCGGCAGGATGACCGGCTTCGTCCAACGGTTCTCTAACTTCGGCGCCTGTCCGCTTACTCCGGCCAACGTACCACCCTGCGGCGTATGCTTTGATTTCTGTTCCAAGTTATCTCGTACCTGTAAGTCGTTCATTATTGCTCCTTTTAAAACCTGTAAAACGGATTCCGCAATCCTCTTACAGCAACTTGTAAGCAGAAAAACCCGATGAATCTGTC
>DATFEW010000331.1:0-3159 GCA_035250805.1 Pyrinomonadaceae bacterium | reverse complement strand
GCAGCGGTCGGAACGATTGCTGGACGAGTGGACGCATTTCACCCTTTGCCAGTGTGATCCTTCCCGTCTCGGGATCCAGGAAATAAAACTGGTCCGTGTCGAGAGCGGCGTCTTCGTACCCAAACCCATCCGGACCTTTTTCGTAACTTGGCGTGCCGAGCAGGACCTTACTAACTGAGGGCACAAACACAACCGGGGCCATTAACGAGACCCTTTCATCGGAAACGGGCACCGTCCTTCGAGTCAACAAATTGTGTCTCACGAGACCGCCGTGCTCGTCGCTAACGGCGATGACCCACCGGGCGTTTGGCGTAATAACCGGAAAACCAAATGCGCCATCCAACAGTTTGGTGACACGTCCCTGGGCAAGCTTGAAGAGTCCATCGGGGCTGGCTCGAACTTCGACTCCGCCCGCGCGAGCTTTCCAACGCTCGCGTGTTGCCGGCGGATCGTTGCCGTCGGCCGCTGCCAAAAACTCGACGCCCACAGGCTGCTCGGCAGCTTTCGTTTTGCCGTCAGCACCTAATCCGACCCACTTGATACCATCGACTCTGTGTTTGGCGATCAGCTGGTTCCTGAGCTCGAAAGGGGTTGTAAAGTCATCGGAGTATTCTGCTTCTTCCTCAGATCGTGCCACCGCCGCGTCGATCTCTCTCGCGACCTTCTCCCGCACCTTTCGATCACTTACTGCAAGACGAATGTCCGGCCCGTTTTTCCAGACAGATTCCGCTTTCAGATCGTCATCTTCAAAAAGTATTTCCAGCCCGGTTACTTCGTTTTCAAGCCAATAACGGGTACGGGCGGGTTTAGAGCGAAGATCCTTAAACATTCCTTCAAGCTCGGAAAAGAATTTCGGGGTCCGGTCGGATTTAACAAAAACCCGCCGTCCGCCGTCCTTCGCAACTATGAGGAATTGTTTGCCCTCGCAGTACGCTCGGCATCCCAGAAACGGCGGCAGGTTTCCGATATCGTGACGCCGGAGCAACTCCTTCAGCCCGTCAAATTCTTCCTTAGACAGTTTCCTTTCGCGGTACCGGCCCGGGTCGTCCTCCCAGCTAAATAGCGACTGGTCCTGATATATATACACGAAATTGCGTTCGTATCCATAGACGCCGATCAGCTTGGGATCACCGCTCACCTCTTCCTTCAGACGAAGCTCGATCGGATCCAGGAAATCGTCTCCGTAAGCAGCGGTATCTGAGGCAAAATACGGGTGCACGCTTGTAAAGAGTTCCCGAACGGAGGAAAACTCGCCTGTTGAGCCGCTTTCGAAAACCGTTGTCGCTCCCATGATCTTTGCTTCGCCGGGATGAAGGGCGAGAACGGCTGCACGAGCTTCTGCCGAATCTTCACTCTCGAGATATCGCTCGGCCGCAAGAGCCAGGCGCTTGTCCGTGTCTTTCAAATAGCCTGCCACAACTTTTACTGGCAGTTTCGCGCGGATCAGCCGCGCACAGGCGAGCATCGCGACCTTGGTTTCGTTGTTGTTGCTTTTGAGGATCGCTTCATAGCCGCCTTGCGTGTCGGAAAGGCAGGCGGCGATGCCGGATGCGAAAGGCGTCCCAGATGCTGTATCCGCAATGAGGTCTCTTTGGTGTTCGCGAATGGCCGCGCGATCGGTCAGCAGTTTCAATACGGCAGTTAGGCTCGTTTTGCCCTTTTTCAAGTCCGAAAGCAAAAGGGCATTAACCGCTCGGCCGCTCCAATTGGCTATGAACGCGCGTACTGCATCGGCTGCCTCAGGCTCACGCTTATCAAGTTCGCTGATCTTGAGCGCAAGTGCATTTACGAGCTGGTCGCTTGGGTTCTTTAGATTCGTGAGCGGTGCGGCGACCATCAGTTTGAAGGCTTCGCCGTCGAACGCAACGCTCGGCCCGGGGTTGTTCGATGGAACCTTCGAATACCCCCCGTTGTTTGCATTTGTATTCGCACTCGCATTCGAGGAACTCATTGCGATAGCCCGACGAACTTCAAGCAGCTCGGGCGAATACGCTGCGGCATTTGCGTTCGCATTTACATTCGAGAATGGGTCCGGCACGTATATGTCCGGCAGCGACTTAGCTGCTTCCACTATCGCATCCACCTGTTCGGGGACAGTAAACCCGCCGGAATGAAAGATAGCCGACACAACCCTCGGCTTTTCGTAAATATCGACCAGCGGGAAAATGCGTCTGAGTGCTGGTACGGCACGGGGATCTCCCTGGCTCGCGAGTGCTAAAACAGCATCGTGGCGAAGCGGATAAACCGTCACCTTTTTCATCGGGCCCGAGGCAATGGAGTTCGCGGCCACGTTTACATTAGTATTTGCCGCGCGCCTCCATGAATTCGAATTAGTGTTGACCGCATTTGCAGCCCAGTTGGCCGCGTTCGCAGCCATGTTCGCCCCATAGAAAGAGCCTTCCGGGATCTCGACTATCTCCTTTTCATCGAGCGCGGCGATCAGCGGCGTCACGCTCTCAGGTAGCTTTATCTTCTGCAGGGCCTGGATAACAAGGACGCGTCTCTCAGGGTTTGTCTTTACCCAATTTTTGTTCGTAAGCCACGGCAAAAGTGCCTGGACGATCGCCCTATCAACTTCCTGTGACGCGCGCCCGATCGATACAAGAAGGTTATTTACCGCGGCCGTCCTTACCAGCAGGTTTTTGCTTCCGAGCAATTCGATCATCTTCGGAACATACTTGCCCGGCGGCGAATGCATCACCAGCGTGGTCAGCATGGTGAACCGCGCCATTTCCACGAGCGTTTCATCCTCATACAGCGAAAAACTCCACTCGTCGCGTCCGGGAAAATCCCGTTCGCGAATGATCGCGTCGTGGGCCATATCGCGCGAGCCGTCGGGGAGAGTTCCGTCAGCGACCATCGCCATCAATTCTTTTCGGTAGCGATCAATATCGCCGGCCGAATCCGTTTCAAGCGCGTGCCTGTAAAGCGCCCACGTTGCCGCCGCTCGCGTCACCGGCTGTGACCGGTCAAGGTACATTTGATCCACGAGCGGCTTCGCCTGATCGAAGTTGTAGCGGGTCAGCGCAAGTAGGTCTTCCTGAGCGGCGTCATTCACATAACTATCCACGTCCTTGAGTTTTCCGGCGCCGCGAACGAGGTCGCCTGTGAAATACGGACTATGACGCTTAAGCCAGGTTTTTATCGATGTTTGATCAG
>DATFEW010000282.1:0-5839 GCA_035250805.1 Pyrinomonadaceae bacterium | reverse complement strand
TACGCGGTCTTCCGCTTCTTTTGTTACATAGCGAAGGGAAACGACTTTCGTTTCGCGCGTAACGCCGGGAACGTTTGCCGCGATGAAATCCAGTCTAACGGTGGCCACTCCCGGCGACGAAAGCCGTACGACGCAAAAGATCGGAATGTCCGTGACAAGGAAATCAGCTGCAGGTTCGCCGGCCCGCCCATCCACGCCCTTTTTGGCAAGAAAGGCGTCGGCGAGGCCAGACACCGGCGGAGCATCGGATTCCTGCGAGATCCCCGTGCCGAAAAGGCACAAAAATACCGTAACGATCGCGATCAATTTCACCACATGCACCCCGTTTGGAATTTCGAACCACTAAGCAATTAGTTTGAACCCCGAATCGGTGGATTAGTTGCATCACCGAGCAAAAATTTGGATGTTCGCTAAATTCCCTCAAAAACCGGCCGCGATGGAATACACTCTTTGCAGACCATGCTAAAGACCGACCTTTCGATTCCCGCCGAGATATCGCTCTATTACGATATCTTCGTCCCTGACAATTTGGAAGGACCCGCACCGCTGCTGATCGCGGTGCACGGTTATGGTGCGCATAAGCGATACATGATGCGCGAGGCCCGGTTGGTCGCCCCTGATGATTTCGTTATCGCGTCAGTGCAGGGCCCACACCAGCATTATCGACAGACAAAGGATGGGTACCGCACGGGCTTTGGATGGTTGACCGATCACAATTCTGAAGAATACATCGCGCTGCATCACGATTTTTTACTTCGCGTGATCGACGAATTGGAGAAGAAAAGGATAATCGAAAGCAAACGAGTTTATTTATACGGTTTTTCCCAGGCATGTGCCTTGAATTTTCGCTTTGCATTTACGCATCCGCGAGTCCCCGCGGGCGTAATCGGCGTCTGCGGCGGCATCCCGGGTGACCTCGACAGAAACCCAAAATACAAGCCGTTCGATGCTCGTACTTTTTATCTTTATGGTGACGACGACGAATATTACACTCAGGAGAAATTCAAAGCGTTCGACGCAAAGCTGCGGGAAGAGCTTCCCAGATACAGATCAAAGCACTACGCTGCAAAGCATGAAATTACAGAAGAAATGAGGCAGGACATCAAACAGTTTCTGGAAGAAATCAACTGATCCGGGCCCTTCTTATCTCAATTACATCTTGAAGTGCAGCCGGAAGAGTGACCTGCGGCGTGTCGACACCGGCAGCATTCTTAACTATCTCGACAGAAATATCATTCGGTTTGAGATCGGTGAGGAGTGTACGGCCTCCGTAAAGCACGACAGCCACCTTTTTGCCCGAACCATCCGCCACCGGGACCGAAAAGGTACGTTCGATCCGCTTCTCGCCGATCCTGAAGAGAACGTCCACCACGCTGTCCAGGAGAGCGGCATTGGAATTATCGACGCTGAGCGGTGTCTGTCTCGCAATAAAATCCTCCCTTCTATCAGTCAGGTCGATCTTCTCAGTCAGGATCTGGGCGAGATCTTTTGTGTAGCTTTGCGGCCCACGAATTCGAACGCGTGCGGGCACCACAGTTTGCGAATACAATTCGAGACCCTCCGGCAGCTTGCCCGTAGTTTCAACCTTGACCGGAACTTCTTTCACATCAACCGCTTCGATCCGCACGATCATACGGCCAGGCGTAACTTCGTCAAGACGGACGCCAAGGGGCAGGTCCAGTAATACATTCTCCGGCGTCAGTTGGATCAGGCGATCACCTGGCTGAATGCTCGTTAGGTCAACCGATGCAACAAGATCGTTCTTGTTTATCTGGGCGATCTTACGGTTATCACCGCTGATGACAACGTCGATCTCGTCGACCGGGGAGTTTGTTACCACGACATCGCTTGAAAAGCGGAGCGATAGGGGGATGCCGGTTAGCCGCGTAGTCGTAGGCGTGCTCAAACCGGTAACACCCAGCCAGAGAGCGAACGTCACGCCGAGAGCGACCAGTTTTATTAGCCAGTCCTCAAAAAACACCTTGCGGATAATGTGCTTGAAAAAAAGTTTTGGGGCCCTGGGCTCGCTCACATTCTTCTAATTATCCTGCCGTAATTTCGCTTTCCGCTTCGCTCATCGTCTTTGCAGGCTCGCGTTTCTGCACGACGATCGGGATCTCCATAGCATCCAGCAGAAGCTTTCGAAGGGAGTTCGTATCCAGGTTTCGCCGCACGTGCCCGCCTTCTACGTAAGTGATCAACCCGGTCTCTTCCGAGACCACGAGCGCGATCGCGTCGGTGCCCTCGGTAATGCCGATCGCTGCGCGGTGCCGCGTCCCGAGCTCGCGCGAGATCTCAGGGTTCTTTGTGAGCGGCAGGAAAACGGACGCTGCTGCGATGCGTTCATTTTGGATCACGACCGCACCATCATGCAGCGGCGTCAAAGGGTTGAATATCGTTACCAAAAGATCGTAGCTGATCGCGGCATCCAGCTGGACGCCGGCATCAACAAAGTTCCGCAGTCCCACATTTCTCTCGATCACGATCAATGCTCCGGTTTTTTCGGTTGCGAGCGTCGTTACGGCAAGCACGATCTCATCGTAAACGCTGCCGCCAAACTGACTTCGTGCGCGTTTAAGGATCGGAAAACGCAGCCGGTTTGCAAAATAAATGAGTGCCTGACGGATCTCCGACTGGAAAAGAACTATGATCGCGAAACCGATATAAAGAACAGCGGAGCGAAGGACAAATTCCAACGTCGGGAGATCCTGTGCGACAGCGAGCCAGTACAAAAGAGCGATCAGCACGATACCAACCATCGTGGGAACCGCGCGCGTCCCGCGCAGCAGCCTGAGGACCACATAGACGATGATGAAGACAAGCGCGATATCGAGGAAAACGCGAAAAGTGTTCATCGTCGGCATGTATTCGGTCCAATTCATGGTCGAAATCCAGCGCTTTAGGATATCACAGACGATTTACATGGCTGCTCAGGTTGGTCGCGATGAAACGGCCCGAACGACCCCTACAAGCAGCCCATCGCGCCCGATGATACCCACCGAACCGACACCGTTCAGCCTCGCCAACTCCCTCGCATCAGAAAGCGACGTTCCTACCTCTACAAAATGGTCCGCTTTGACCGGTCGCATCACGTCGCCGATGGTCTTACGCCGCCAATCCGAGCGGTCCACGGACTTCATATCCTCAAGCAAAAGCATGCCCAGCAGTCGGCGATCTCTCGCGACCGGAAAAGCACTTTGACGGTGCATTCCAAGGACGTTATCGATGAACTCCTGGATCGTCAGGTCGGGCGAGGCGGTAACCGGGAGCATCATAACGGCCTCAACCGGTGTGTGTTCCTGGCGATGGACCTCGTGAATGATACTCTTCGCCGAGTCCCACAAAAAAAGCCCAACAACCATCGCCCAAAACCCCGTAAAAAAATCGCCGCGAGCAAGCGCGACGAACAGACCGAAAAGCATCATAACGCCGGCGATCGCCTGGCCGCATCTCCCGGTCAGGATCGTGGCTTCGCTCAGGTCCTTTCCTGAACGCCAAAGATACGCTCGAAGCACGCGGCCCCCATCAAGCGGGTAGCCGGGGAAGAGGTTGAAAACGGCAAGCAAGAAATTCCCAACAGCCAGCGTCGCGGCCAATATGATCAGTACCTCGGCTTCAGCAGCACTCGCAGCAGTGGCGAGCACGGCGAACACGACCGCCAGAACGAACGAAGCCGCCGGTCCGGCAATAGCGATGCGAAACTCTGCCCGGGGCGTCTCGGGCTCGTGGCCAAAGCGCGTAAGCCCCCCAAATGGATGAAGCACTATCTCCACGACCCGGAGTCCCTCCATTTGGGCGACCGCCGCATGCGCATATTCGTGTAAAAAGATCGAAAGAAAGAAAATGACGGTTGTAACAAGCCCGAAAACGAACGCCAGCCCCCAGCTTCCTGAAAAAGGCCGGAGGCTCGCAGCGACGATCGCCGTCATCAAACCGATCACAAAGATCCAACGAAGATCGGCACGGACAGGTATCCCAGACACGTGCACCATGACGAACTGGCGTTTTAGTCCCTCGAAAAATCCCATTCTTCCCTTGGATGATTATCAGGTTATCAGAGGGTGAGAAAAAAATGTATCTATTTGTAATTTATTCGAACCAGGCGTTTTCTACGCTCGTTCGCCAACGCTCGAGCATGGTTTTATCCAGGGAAAGAATACCACCGCGAGTCACTCCGGCAGGTGGCGCGACCAACCTGGCAAGCGCGTCATAAACCAACGGCCGGTCGTTCCTGGCGACGCGTGAGAGCAAGTGCCATAGCGTGATCATGTCATAAGGCCTTGCTTTGTTGATGATCTCCTTTACCGCATTACTTCCACCGCCGCCGAAGTCGAAGCGTCGAAGGGCGCGTTCAAATTCGGGCGTCGCCTCGGTCGAGAAGGGCGTTCCTAATCCCTTACCCTTCATCGTTAGGCATGACGCACCGGCAGGGATGATCGATTCAAGCCCTCCACGCTCCAACGCTACAAATCCGCTGGTAACGTTGAGTTTGCTGTTGCCGGCCTTATCAACCTCAAGCGTGTATTCGCAGCCAAGGTCCACCGCGACCGCCGATGGTGTGTCCACAATGAACAGTCGAGGTGGTGCTGCTATCTTTGCATGCAGTCCTCCTCGTTCAAGTGAAAGCCGATGCTGCTTTTCACCTGTACCGACGAGCTTTACACGCGAATTCGGAGCGATCTCAACATTGCCGATCTCGGCAACCTCGATACGCGCTCTTGATGCGGCGTCGGTCTCAAGATATTCACCAACCGCAAGCTTCGAACCGGATGACGAGCCACCAATCCTTGGCGATCCCGCGATGGTCTCGACCGGAAAGAAGGCTCCGGTCGTTTCGACCCCCGGCTCCGTGTTAGGATCGGCCGGGATCGGCTGTTCCGTGTTATTCGCTGCGACCGCTTCCGGCTGCTGGGCCGTATCCGATGCGGCATCTTGTGATTGTGGAACCTCGGAATTCACCTGAACCTGAGCCGGTGCGGGGCGAAGCGGGTTTCCGGTGAACAGGCCGTTGTAAACCAAGAATGAAAGCAAACCCACCACGGCCACCGCTGCGGCCAACGCCCCGACTTGGCGCAGATCGAACCAGGATCTGTGCGAAAACGCTTCAAGCCGCGGCGTGCGTTGCCCGTCAAGATCCGCCTCGATTTGTAGCCAGACGTTTTCGGGCGCATCAGTTTGCTCCAGACCTGAGGCAAGCCCCGCCCCCAGCTTGACGTCGTGATATTCGCGGCGACACTGGTCGCAGTTCATCAAATGCTCGGCAACGACCTGCCGATCTTCCTTATTCAGCTCCTGGTCGACGAATGCCGAAAGCTGCTGGTTGTAATGTTTCTTACTCATCAAATCTCGTTTCTTAGGTGTTCAAGCTTGGCGGCGAGCAGCTTGTGGCCGCGATTCAGCCGTGATGAAACCGTGCCAATCGAACATTGCAAAACTCCCGCGATCTCCTGGTACGACATTCCCTCAACATACTTAAGGAGTATCGGTAGACGATATTTCGGCTTTAAACTCGCCACGACCGCTTGTACCTCCGCGGAGATCTCACGCGAGTGAAGCTTGTCACTCAGCGACATTCGCGTTACGGGCTCCGCAAACCCGAACCAATCGTCAAAATTCAAAAATCGTTTCGACTTTCGCGATTCATCGATGCATTGATTGACGGTCAGCCGGTAAAGCCATGTCGTAAATTCCGATTCCCCGCGAAAATCCATTTTCTTCAAAAGCTTGAGAAAAACCTGTTGTGTTACATCGCTTGCTCGCTCCTGGTCACCGGCGAAGAAGTTCAATGCGATCGAATAAACGCGCCGCTGGTTCTCGAGATAAAGCGTGCGCATCGCCT
>DATFEW010000253.1:0-7010 GCA_035250805.1 Pyrinomonadaceae bacterium | reverse complement strand
AATGGGAGGCGAGCGGCGCTAACGGGCTTCCATTAGACCGAACTTTGTGTCATATTTTTCGTTATACTTTGCACGAGGAGAACTAAAAAATGAGCATAGTTGACAAGGTCAAAGAAGCGGCGATGAATCAGTTTATCGAGGTCATCGAATGGCTGGATGAATCGCAAAATACGCTGCTTTACCGCTTTCCGGTTTACCAGCAGGAGATCAAGAACGGAGCTCAGTTGATCGTTCGCGAGTCGCAGGCCGCGGTCTTTGTATTCGAGGGCCAGGTCGCAGACGTTTTCACGCCCGGCCGATACACAGTTGAGGGGGGTAATACCCCGATCTTGTCAAAGCTGGGGGCCTGGAAATACGGGTTTAACTCTCCGATCAAATCCGAGGTTTACTTTGTAAATACTAAGCAGTTCACCGATATGAAGTGGGGTACTTCAAACCCGATCATGCTTCGTGATAACGATTTTGGCATCGTGCGGCTGCGTGCCTTTGGTGCATATAGTTTGCGGGTGGTCGACCCGGGCGAATTTATCAGAGAGGTCGCCGGGACTAATGCCCATTTCCAAACGGAGGACATCGACGGGCAGCTTAAGCGTGCGATCGTGACCGAGTTTTCCGACGCGTTGGGCGAACTTAAGATACCGGCTCTCGATCTGGCCGCTCAGTATAAAGAGATCGGTGAGCAAATACGCGCGAAGATCAACGAAGATTTCAAAGGCTACGGCCTTGAGGTCACAAAGTTTTATGTAGAGAACGTAAGCCTACCGCCCGAAGTGGAAGCCGCGATGGACAAGCGTGCCTCGATGGGCGCGCTAGGCGATGCAAATCGATATATGCAGTTTCAGGCCGCGGATGCGATGCGCGATGCCGCACAGAATGAAGGGGGCGGGGCCGGTTTGGGCGCGGGCCTTGGTGCGGGCTTTGCTGTCGGCGGACAGATGGCAAATGCTTTTGGCGGGAACCAGCAGGGCCAGGCCGGCGGACCTCCTGCTGCGGCCGTTAATTGCCCGGCGTGCGGAAAGTCGAATGTATTCGGCGCAAAATTCTGCGCTGATTGCGGCAGTAAGATGGAGGTCGCAAAAGTGCCATGCATCAAGTGCGGTGCCCAGCTTCGCGAAGGTGCAAAATTCTGCTCAGAATGCGGCTCAACTCAGGAAAAGCAGAAATGTACGAACTGCCAGGCCGAACTTGCACCCGGCGCAAAATTTTGTCCGGAATGTGGAACAAAGACTCCGGAAGCGTCTTGAGTTCATTCCAAAACCAAGTGAGAATGAGGTCGTCGTTTCGGTGACCTCATTTTCGTTCGTATGAAGGCGTTGACTCGACTGGAAAACGTGATGAAGGAACGTTCAAATTCAAATGTAGGTGGATTGCTTAGATCCTGGCGTCAGATTCCGAAGCGCATTGAAAGGACGGTTGATGGAATGTCGAAGCCGCAGTTAAACCGCCGTGTAGAACACGATTCCATGACTGCCCACGAAACCGTTCATCACATCGCTGAAGCGAACATCGTAGCTGCGAGCATGATAATTGCAGCGATCGGAAAGGACGGTACAACATACGACTGGTCATGGTTGTATCCGAACCTCGAATGGGTGGAACGAATGGGCTACGCGAAGGCGCCGACCGAGCCTGCTGTAGCTTTGGTGCGCGCGCTTAACCAACACATTGCTAACCTCGTCAAGGCCAATCCAAAAGTCCTGAAACGAAATGTTACTTTGTTTGATACACCGGGCGGTGAACGCTATACAATGACGGTTGAGGAGATAATGCGTCACGAGGTGAGCCACGCGGACGAACATCTCGGCGAACTAACGATCTCCTAACTCTCATCTTTGCTATCCTACCGTGCAATTTCTAGAATCGAGTTACCGTGTCGGACGAAGCTGCCAAATACCACGAAGAAGAAGCAATAGGCAAGACGCGCGACTGGCGAATCGCGGGACGTCTGCTTAAATACGTCATCCCTTATTGGCATTTGGCTGTCACCGCGTTTGTCCTCACCATCCTTACAAACGTTCTGATCAGCACGCAGCCCTTGTTTACGAAGGCCGCTGTCGACAACTTTATTATCCCGAAGAATCTGGACGGAATATGGTTGTTCGCGTTCGCGTTCTTTGCTGTATTTCTCTTTCGATTCATCTTCTCGTATTTCCAGGAAGTGCTTGTTAACGTTGTCGGGCAGCGTGTGATGCTGGACATCCGGAGCGAGATCTTCAGCAAGCTGCAGCGTCAGGAAGTTTCGTATTACGACCGCTATCCGGTCGGGCGGATCATCACCAGGCTGACGTCCGACGTTGACGCGCTGAATGAGTTGTTCACATCCGGCGTCATCGACGTTCTCGGGGATCTGGTCATCATTCTAGCGATCATCGGATGGATGTTCGCTCTCGATTGGAAGCTTGCGATCGTTTCGCTGGTGACGGTGCCGCTGCTTTTCGCCGCGACCAACTGGTTTCGCAAACACGCGCGTACGGGATTTGACAGAGTACGGACGCGCAACGCCCGTTTGAACGCGTTTCTTCAGGAATATCTTTCCGGCGCTCAGACGGTGCAGTTGATGAACGCTGAAGACAAGGCCCAGGCCGGATTTCGCGCGATCAATGACGATTATCGAAACGCCAACATTGAGACGATCTACTATTACGCCGTCTTTTATCCGCTTGTCGACTTTATCGGGGCGTTTGGCATCGCGGTCGTTATCTTCTTTTTTGGATTTGAAACGATCACCGGAATGTCAGCATCTGGTGACGCTTTGACGGTTGGTGTGCTTGCGGCTTTCATTCAATATTCGCAACAGCTATTTCAGCCGATCCGCGATCTTTCGGATAAGTTCAACATCCTTCAGGCCGCGATCGTTGCCTCGCATCGGATCTTTGTTTTGCTTGATCTCGACATTGCGATCAAGGGTCCCGAGACCCCGAAAGGTACGGGCCGCGCCAAGGGCGACATCGAATTTCAAAACGTCTGGTTCGCATACAAAGAGAACGAGTGGGTGCTGAAGGACGTTTCCTTCAAGGTGAACCTGGGCGAGAGCATCGCGCTGGTCGGGCATACCGGTTCCGGAAAAACGACGATCACGAATCTATTGATGCGCTTTTACGACGTGCAGCAGGGAAAGATATTGCTCGACGGCGTTGATGTACGGGAATGGGACCTCCACGACTTGCGCTCTAATTTCGCCGTTGTTCTGCAGGACGTGTTCCTATTCAGCGGCACGGTAGAGGACAATATCAGGCTTGGAAACCAGGGCATTAGCGAAGAGCGTATCCGGTGGGCAGCTCAGGAGGTCCACGCGGACGAGTTTATCCGGGAGTTGGACGACGGGTACGAATTCCGAGTTCGCGAACGGGGGGCCGGGCTTTCGGTCGGACAGAAGCAGCTTATCTCATTTGCGCGCGCGCTTGCATTTGAGCCGTCCATCCTCGTTTTGGACGAAGCGACGAGCTCGATCGATACCGAGACGGAGCAGGTCATTCAGCAAGCGGTCGAGCGCGTAATGGAGAATCGGACCTCAATGGTTGTCGCCCACAGGCTTTCCACTATACAAAAATGCGACCGGATCATCGTCATGCATCATGGCGAGCTGCGCGAGATGGGTTCGCACAACGAGCTCCTGCGGATGCGAGGGCTTTACTGGCGGCTTTACCAGCTTCAATATTCGGAGGAGAAGCTGCATATTTCCGATTCCGACGTCTTGCCGGCCGAATCGCATGCCTGAGCTTCAGTTAGGCTAAGTTTGCAAGTTTTGTTTATAATACATCGAACAAGTGCAGCCTGAAACGCAAATGGACGATGCCTTGCTCAAGGAAAGCGCACCCCGGATTACCGCGATCTACGAGCAATGCAAAGCGGATCAGCCCAATTTTGGGGTGAGCGAGGAGTGCTTTGCAGCATCGCTTCAAAAAACGATCACGAAATATGTCGCCGGTACTTCATCGGAACCCGTAACCCCACAACAGATCAACGACTTTCTAGACAGTGTTCAGGCGGGCGACTTGTTCATGTCGCTTGCGTGCGCGAACGGGAACGAGCGAGCCTGGTGGGAATTTGACCAACAGCATCGCAGTTACATGGAGCGTGTGGCCAGACACCTCGCAAAGACAGAGGCCGACGCGCAGGAGGTTATCGATACCGTGTACGTCGAGCTTTACGGCACGCGTGTGGTCGACGGTGAGCGCATCTCAAAGTTTTCGACCTATAGCGGCCGCGGTTCAATTCGAGGATGGCTTCGGACGGTGATCTGGCATTCACTCGTTGATCTGCACCGCGCCGGGCATGACGAGCTATCGCTTGACGAGATGACCGAGACGATCGGCGAGGGAGCAACACACGCTTCTTTCGCTGAACAACCCTCGGACGGCGAGGCCGAGATGGTCGAAACGATCACTCGTGAGCGGTATCGCAATGCGACGGTTTCTGCCATCGCAAACGCCTTTGCATCCCTCGAAGATCACGAAAAGCTCCTTTTACTCTATTACCACGTCGAGAATTTGAAGCTCCGTGAGATCGCAAGGCTGGTCGAGAACGAGGCGTCTCCGCTGCGTGGCTGGTTTCAGCGAAAGACCCAGACGCGCGACGCCGGTGGACGGACGCACGAATCGACCGTAATGCGTTGGCTCGAAAAGAGTTATGCCCGCGTGCTTGAGCTTTTCAAGTCCGAATTAATTAAAGTACATTCATTTACTGAAACGGAGATCGACCAATGTGTCGAGATCGCAACACAGGACCTTACGGCAGGAAATCTATTCGCCGGGCTGAAAAGTAGGCAAATTTGACGAAGTTATGCAAATCATAGGCTTGGTCAGCGTCAGATATTCGGAGGTGAGACCCAGAGGTCAAACCAATATAAAATGAATCCGCAGGAAACAAATATCCAGGGCATCCTGGCCGAGTATTTGAACTCGCGAAACCCGTCAAACGCACCCACCGGACACCTGGATCAGGACACTCTGGCAGCCTTCACGGAAGGAACTTTGACCGAGCTTCAAGCAACACCAGCGGTCTCGCATCTTGTAGATTGCTCATATTGTCGTCATATCACGGCAGAGCTTGTTCGTCTCGATCTCGAATTTGCTGAGGAACCGGTTCCCGCCCGAACCCGGGACGCCGAGCCGGCGAGGATTTCAGAGGTCCTCAGCGGAGTACTTGCAAAGATCTTCGGCACAAGCGAGAACGCGGTCTTTGCACACGAGGACAAAGACAAAAAGGACGAAAAAGATAAGGATCAGATCGACGAGAAAAAAGATTGATTTCCCCTGTAGCAACGCTTGCTAGCGTGCTCTCGCCTCCGGGCTTAGGCCCGGGGGCATTTTTATCTGGTTTCGTCATCCGGCAGTAAGAGTTATACTTGTTTAAATGACACCGAACGAGGAATTGGAAACCAACGGCACCGCGGAACGCGATTGCAAGCTGAAGGAGCGTGACACCACCGTCGAGCGTATCGCGACGGCGAATCTTCCCACCGAGGTCGGAGATTTCCGGATCGCCGGTTATCGTTCGCGTACAAGCGACGAGGAGTTTGTCGTCCTCTTCAAAGGTGAGATGGACCGCGATGTGCCCACCCTTGTTCGCATTCATTCACAATGCCTGACCGGCGACGTTTTCGGCTCGATCAAATGCGACTGCGGGCCGCAGCTCCAAAAGGCGATGTCGATGATCGAGGCCGAAGGCCGTGGTGCCATCGTATACCAGCAGCAGGAAGGCCGCGGCATAGGTATTATCAACAAGATCCGTGCATATGCCCTGCAGGACGAGGGGGCCGACACCGTTGAGGCCAACGAAAAGCTCGGGTTCGTTGTTGACGCCCGCACCTATCGCCAGTGTGCCGAGATCCTTTTCGATCTCGGGCTTTGCAAGGTCCGCGTTATATCAAATAACCCTGATAAGATCAGTGCTCTCGAAGAAGCCGGTTTACGAATAGTCGAGCGAATTCCTATCGAGATCGAGACTGAACCACCCGCCGCTCACTATCTCCGCACAAAAAAGGAAAAATTGGGACATTTGCTCAATTTTTAGATGCTTCAATTTTTTGCTTCTTAATCCAAATTATTGGATAATCTCTGCCTTCAAAATAGCTCATAGGGGCATAACCGTTCAATTCATTAGAGTTATCTAAACCGCTAATTGTGGCACAGTGGTTGCCAAATAAGCCCCGGATGCGGTGCGCTTTCCCATCTTGAATCTACCCCCTTGAACGCCCCGCCGATCACTTATACCGAGTGATTCGATTAAATAGAGGAGATAATAATGAAAATCAACTTCAAATTTTTGCCCGGTCTGCTGGCATTGCTGTTCGCTTTTTCGGCGATCGCATTTGGCCAGGGTACGACCGGAAGCATAGAGGGCACGGTTACGGACCCCCAGGGTGGCGCAGTACCTAATGCAACTGTCACCATTCGGAGTGTCGGAACCACAGCCGGCTATCTTAGGACCGTTACTGCTGACGCGAGCGGATACGTTAACGTTCAGGGAGTGCCTCCCGGCCAGTATAACGTTACCGTTTCAGCCACGAATTTCGCGGAAAAAGCGGCGACCGTTACTGTCAGCGTTGACAAGGCCACGAATATCAGTACTGCCTTAGCGGTAGCTGGCGTTACGGGCGTCGTCGACGTAATTACGGACAGTGAGGTAACGATCGACAATACAAGCAACAACATCGACACGAACATCACCAAGAAGATCTTTGAAGCATTGCCGGGTGGAACCGGTTTCACAAGTCTTCTGAAGATCGCTCCGAACGTTCGCCCGGAAGCCCTGGCTGCAGGTTTCCAGATCGACGGAGCCTCGGGTGCTGAGAACGTGTTTGTTATTGACGGCCAGGAGGTCACAAACTTCCGGACCGGTCAGTTGAACTCGAACAACAATCTTCCGTTCGCTCTGCTTCAGGAAGTTCAGGTTAAATCCACCGGTTTCAATGCTGAATACGGCGGAGCCACCGGCGGTGTGATCAATGCGGTCACGCTTGGCGGCGGTAATGAATGGCATGCCAACGTAGGTGTGTCGTTCTCGCC
>DATFEW010000247.1:0-3824 GCA_035250805.1 Pyrinomonadaceae bacterium | reverse complement strand
GCCGTCCAGATCCTGCGAACAGGCATTAGCAAACTCTGTCGGAACGCCGGTGGTATTGCACGCCGAAATAAAACCGATAGAAATAGTGATCGCTAAAAAGGTCGTCCTCATATGGTTCCTCCCGGACTCGATACCGCCACGCCCGCTTTTGGAAACCCTTCGGCCTCCGTTACGCGCTCCGCCTGTCCAAAATGTCTTTGGCAATGAACGACAAGGATCGTGAGCGTGTCGTCCAAACTGTATGTAACAAAACCCAACAGCGGTGACGTAACGATAGTTTTCGACAGGTCGATGCCGGACGGCAAGGCACGCAGATACTCGATCAGTTGGTCTTGATGGTTCGCAAATCTTTCTATTATGTCACCGCCGATCTCACTGGCCGAAGGATATGCCTTTGGCGTGGTTTTCATCTTATTGACGTTCTCTGGGCGCAGTGATTTGATCAAATACCGTCCAAAAAAACCGCTCAACGGCGATGACCGTTCCCAAAAGACCTGCTTAAAGTCTCCCGCTGATAAGCGCTCAAATAACGGAAAATAAAGGGCATGCGTCGTTATCAAATGATCGAAACACTGCGCGATGCTCCAGCGTTTCTCCGAAAGCTTCCAGTTTAGCTGCTCTACGGAAAGCGAACCGAAAGTCGCTTTTGCGTCATCAGCAACCTGCTGCAGATCGGAACAGGTCTTGGAAATTTTCCATTCTCCATTTTCCATTGTCAGTTTCGTAGTGGTTTGCCCGTTTTCAGCATAGCGGCGATCCTTTCCTGCGTCTTTTTCTCCCCGCAGAGCGAAACAAACGCTTCCCGTTCGAGATCGATCAGATATTGCTCGCTCACATACGCCTCGTGGTTCATGCTGCCCCCGCTCATCACGTTTGCGAGTTTCTTGCCTATCAACTCGTCGTGTTCCGAAATAAACTCGCCGCGTTTCATCATATGCAGCGCAAGCTTCATCGCCGCCTGGGCCGATTCGCCAAGCACGAGAATATCTTCACGCGGAACCGGTGCGACGAAGCCCGACGCATTCATGTTCAACACTTCCTGTTTCGCGTCGGCGATCAGGCGGTCACCGTTCATTGAGATCGAATCAGACTCACGTAAAAATCCCCACGCCCTTGCCTCCTGCGCCGATGTCGCAACCTTACCCATTCCGAGCAACTCGAACGTCTTCTTCAAAAAAGCGAGCGGATCTGCATCGGGCACCTTCGCCGCCGCATCCATCGCGCGCATCGTCATTTCTTTTGTGCCGCAGCCAGCCGGGATGAGGCCGACGCCGACCTCAACCTGGCCCATGTACGTTTCCGCCGCAGCACGCACGCGGCTACCGTGCATCGCGATCTCGCACCCGCCGCCGAGCGTCAGCCCGTAGGGCGCCGTGACGACCGGTTTCGGCGAATAACGCAGACGCATGACCGTTTTTTGCAGTGCCGCGACCATCATGTTGATGTCGTCCCACTCTTCTTCCTGTGCCGCGAGCAGCAGCAGCATGATGTTTGCCCCAGCCGAAAAATTTCCGCCCTGATTTCCGACGACCAAACCGACGAAATTCTTCTCAACCTCGTCGAGAGCGAAGTTCATCATCTGAACAGTGTCGCCGCCGATCGAATTCATCTTTGAATGGAATTCAAGGCACGCGACGTCGTCGCCGATATCGATAAGCGAGGCACCGGGGTTCGATTTGATAACACCGGCACGCGCCTTTAATTCCTTCAGGATCGTCACGCCCGGGCGATCGGGTATAGTCCGATACTCGCCCTTCACGAGGTCGTAGAACGACCGTTTTCCGTTTTCGTCTTTGTAGAAAGAGGTCGCGCCGGATGCAAGCATCTTCTCAACTTTCTCCGGGATGGGCTGGCCCTCGGCACGCATTCGCTCGACCGATTCGGGCACGCCGATCGCGTCCCAAGCCTCGAAAACGCCTATCTCCCAGCCAAAACCCCATTTGAGCGCGTTGTCGATCTCGACGATCGTGTCTGCGATCTCCGGAATTCGGTTCGCCGCGTAACGCGAAATTCGCGAACCGGTTTTCCAAAGGAAATGGCCGACCTTGTCCTCGCCCCAAACCAGTTGCTTGACGCGTTTTGGAATATCATCCACGCCCTTGGCGGCATCCAGCGAGGGAAATTTTGCTTTCTGCTGCTCCTTGTAGTCGAATGTTTCGAGGTCAAGTTCAAGGATCACCCGCTTTCCTTCGGCATCCCTCGATTTCTTGTAAAACCCCCCCCCGGTTTTGTCGCCCAAAAGGTTCTTTTCGAGCATTTTGTTGATCACATCGGGAACCTGAAACACTTCGCGGTCTTCGTCGTCGGGAACGGCCGGATAAAGATTCTTGTTTACGTGTACGAGCACATCCAGCCCTACCAGATCCGACGTGCGAAATGTCGCAGACGACGCGTGGCCGATGGCCTTGCCGGTCATTTGGTCGATCTCGGTCGGCGTAAAGCCCATCTCGAGCATCTCGTGGACCGTTGCCATCATCCCGAATGTGCCGACACGGTTGGCGATGAAATTCGGCCGGTCTTTTGCGGGGACAACGCCCTTACCGAGCCGTTGATCAAGAAAACCGGATAATTTGCAAGCAAGCTCGCCGCTTGTTTCCGTTCCAGGTATGACTTCAACGAGCTTCATATACCGCGGCGGATTGAAAAAATGCACGCCCACGAAGTGCTTTTTGAAATCGTCCGAGAAAGGTTCGGCTATCGAATCGATCGGAATGCCGCTGGTATTGCTCGCGATCACCGAGCCGGGTTTGCGGTGTTTTTCGACTTCAGCAAAGACCTTGTGCTTGATGTCGAGATTCTCAACGACCGCCTCGATCACCAGACCGCACTCTTTCAACAGCGGCATATCATCCGCGAAATTTCCCGTTTTGATCAGCTTTGAATTATCGGCGAGCATGAAGGGCGCAGGTTTGAGCTTTTTCGACGCCTCGAAAAGCGAATTGACGATCCGGTTGCGGACCTCTTTGGATTCAAGCGTCAGGCCCTTCTTTTCTTCTTCCGGCGTCAATTCCTTCGGCGCGATATCGAGCAACAGCGTCGGTATGCCCGCATTCGCCAAATGCGCCGCAATCCCGGCCCCCATCGTCCCCGCGCCCAGAACGGCGGCCTTTTGGACCGTCGTTTTAGTTTCGTTTTCGCTCGTCGGGCCTTCCAGTGGGGCAGCCGCTTCCCCGGTTTTTGTCATGGTTCTCTGTCCCTCTTTGGCTTAAATATTTATAGCTAATCTTAACTGAATGAACGTTCATTCAGCAACTTAAAAACGGTCTGAATAGGTTTTTCAAGAGAAGACCCATTTCTTTCGCCGACATTATAATCAAAACGTGGATAGAACTCACGTTTCTGGGAACGCCATCTGTGAGCTCTCCGGTTGGAGACAGCTTAAGAATTTTGTCGTAAAAGCGCAATTTTCGTCTATACTGTATGCCAATCAACATAATTAGCGACGGGTCGCTGCCACAACCAACGCTCAGGCGTCCTGTCGTGCCGTTTCCCCCCGGCTTTTCACCCGCAGTTTTGTAAACGACAAGGGGGGTACCATGTCCTATCAATCACGCGCAGCGATCGTGCTCGCTCCCGCCGTCCTTCTACTTTTTAGTCTGGCCGCTGTCGGGCAAACCGGTCCGAACAAAGATCGAACGGTGGCTGGAAATTCAAGCTCAGCGCACCGGCGCGATCCAACACGGTCCGGGTCGCGAGGCGTACAAGCGAACGCCGCAAGTAAGCTTCCGTTCGAAGAATCGGTGATCATCTATTATAAAGTGCCCGGAAAAACCTCCGCATCATCAGATCCACCGGATCCTGCGCCCGACGCCAAATCCAGCGAG
>DATFEW010000243.1:0-4876 GCA_035250805.1 Pyrinomonadaceae bacterium | reverse complement strand
GGTTTCGCTCTTTTGCCCCGACCGGGTGGACCGTATCACTGTGTCCAAGCAGTAGCACCGGTTTAGCATCATCACCGGGAAACGCACGAACGATCAGATGCTCACCATAACCGTCTGCCGCCACGCGCTCTACAGAAAGCTCTGCTCCCGTCGCGCGAAACACACGTTCGAGACAATCGACCAACTCCGTGCTCTGCACCGCGTCAAAGGATGGCGACTCGATCTCAACGATCTCGTGGATCGTCTCGATCATTGCATCCGTTCGCCTTGAAAAGTAAATGAATGTTTCCGATGGTTGCATTTGGTGTCGGATCTTAATTTGGTATAGCGGGAGCAGGCGCGGGCGCACCGAAGATGGAGTTAAGCGTTTCGCCAAGACGGTAGCCGGCCAACGCGATCTGCCGTTCCGCCGTTGCGAAGGCGGTCTTTTGATATTTTTCCGATGGCATTTCGAACCGTTTGAGGTCAGGTGTAAATACCACCGTGGTCGCCAGGGCAAAACCCTCGTTATGCCAGGCCTTATATTCACCCAGCTTGAGATTCCCTGCGAACTGTTCGTACGGATGCTTTTTCATCATTTTATTTCCCAGCTCAACAAGATAATCCCGAACGCACTGGCCTTTCTCTAACGGAACACTTCGGTTTGTAATGCCGTCCCAGTATGTATGCAGGTTCAGACGCTGCGCGGGCGGCGTGCCTTCGGGCGTCAGAAAAAAGAGGTTGCCGCCCTGATCGCCTTTCGGTTCGGTTTTCGTCACGCGGGCAGAATTGTGAAGCGGCTGATGAATGTCGCCGGTCAGATGCTGCATCCACGCGATCGCCACCGCCTTCTCCGCGTCTTTGGTCTTCGGGTCGCGCATTATGCGTTCGGCTTCCGACAGTTGCGCCAGGGCCTGCCCGGTTTCTTCGGCACTCTGAATGACGACTACTTTACCGTCCACCTCCGACCAGAAAGTGTCGTAATAGTGCCAATTTGAATGGTGATATTTCTGATAGCGAACCGGGAAAGAACGCTCGCGGACCATGTCTGCCCACGTCGGGATCAGCATGAAAAATTCCATTTTGCGAAGCTCTTCCGGCTCTATTCCCCACACCTGGTAGAACGCGGCGATATTGGAATCCTCCGGAGCCGCCCGCAGGATCTTTATCACCGCCTCCCGCGTCAGCGGCGTCATCCGCTGCCAGGCGATGTAGCCGGTCAGTTTATGCCCTTCATCATGCCAGCCAAAGGCCGGAATTGCCGCCCCGGACACAAATATCGCCAATAAAATCGTGGAAAACAACCGCATTCGCATTATATCTCCTCAAAGGGTGAAGCTTTTTGCTTGATTCTAGCGGATTAAAGGTGTAAGACAAAAGTACGGGACGAACGTAAGGTCTTATACGGACAAACTTTTCGGGGCAGGAAAACATCTAAAAGGATGCAAAACTTTCCCTGGCATTCGTTCTTTACATAGCGAGCAAGCGCGGTCGGTGACCGTGGGGAGGACACATGCAGGCAGTATTAGATCAGGAATTGATCGCGGATTCTTTGGTGTGGGGAGACGAGGAGTCTCTAGGCGAGAAGATCGGCTTCCTCAGCAATATTTTCGGATGCTGGCACAAACGCATGAGCCGCCCCGTGACGCGAAATAGCGTTACGTTTCGCTCTTGTATCGATTGCGGTGCACGGAGAAAGTTTGATATGGAGAGTTTCCGGACAGCGGGACCTTTCTATTATCCTCCAACGGTGAAAGCGGACCCGTTCCGCAGAGTCACCTAAATTCCAGTCCTTATATCCATCCAAGCATACCTACCGGGTGCGGCTTTCCAAAAAAGCCCGCACCCATTACCTATTTGAATTCGAGCCAGGCGTCAAAGACCCAGCCGGTTTTGTTGTTGTAGGTCACCATGCACCAATGGCCGGTTCGGCTGTCGATCGTGACACTTTGCTCTGAGCATAGCAGGACGCTGATCGTCGTTCCGTGGGGGATCTTCGCAATCAGACTTCCGATCTCGGTACTGGGAAGATTTCTAAGCGCCAGGAAGCCGTCGCCCGGTGAGTTTACCTTTCCTTTGCGGCCAACGTTAGGAAGGTCGTCCGGGTCCCAAGGGATCTCGGTATCCGACCCCGTTTTCGAGGCTTCTTCAATTTTCTTTTGCAGTTCTTTGATCTTATCTTCAAGCTTCTGGTTCTCGTCGTTCGGGTCAAGCGCTATCTCATAAGGCGAATCGGCGGGAGAAAACGACGGGACCGGCGTGGGCGATCTGGAATCGACCGTATTCGAACCGCGGCTCCCGGTATAATACAAAACTCCCAAAAGCCCGGCCCCAGCAATTACCACGATCCCCGCAACAGCAACTATGGCGACCAGAACCGGCAAAACAAAGGAGCGCCTCGTTGCGGGTTGGGTTGGGATACCTGGTGATGTGCTTCCGGTCGGCGGTATATCAACCCGCACCGCATTGTGCACGGCGTTCGTAACGGCCGCCGGAAATTTTTCGGTTCGATGCGGGTCATCGCCGCCCGGACGCGCGACCGTGCGCTCGTCGACAACTACATTCAACTCGGTTCCGTCTTCCAGACAAAACCGAAGCGTGTCGTCAGCATATGATCTTTTACATACGGGACACTGCTTCACTCACCGGTATTTATAGATGAGTTCGGACGCAATGGCAACTCTTATCTATTACAGCGCTCGATCTTACAAATGAAACAACCAGCCTGCGCGTTTCGCGCATGCAGATAAACAACCTCAGGTTCATCATCGAAGATGCTCTCGATCAATTCATCAACATCCTGATCGCCGACCAATTCAGAAAACATCATCTGCTGAGCGGCGCTGTAACCGATAAGGGTGAGCGGAAAATTCTCTTTATCCGCCTTGATCTCCGGCGGAAATCGATACACGTCTGTGTATTCAGCGATATTTGCGGAGTTAACAAAGATCGGACCCGGCTGGTTGAAAGCATTCGCAATTTCAAACGGAGAATGGCTGATCAAAATGCGTCGATCAACGCCGGGTCGAAATGGTTTTAGAGATACTCGGCAAGGCCCGTAGCCGCCCGCGATCTGCTCAACGATCTCGTTTCCGAAATCGTCTCGTCCACCGGCCCGCAACCGTTCGATATGATCTTTTGACACCGGCACTACTTTGAACTTCATTTGCTTTTCTCCTTTTCGAGCAATGCCTTTTTTCGCTCGATCCCCCAGCGGTAACCTGCGAGCTTGCCGTCCGACGCGACAACGCGGTGACACGGCGTAACCATCGCGACCGGATTTGTCGCACACGCGCGAGCTACCGCCCGAACCGCGTTCGGATTTCCGATATTTTTCGCCACCTCGGCATAAGACCGCGTCTGGCCATACGGAATTCTCCTTAGCTCCGACCAGACCCTCATTTGAAATGCCGTGCCTCGAATATCAAGGGGGAGGGAGAGTATCGATCGTTCGCCGTTGATCCCACGCAAGATCGAATCAACAGCAGTCTTTAGAACGGCATCATCGTGCCTTATCTCGGCGGCAAAGAATTCCTGTTCGAGTTCGGTTTTCAATTCGTTATCACTGTCGCCAAAGCTTACCGAGCAGATCCCGCGTTCCGTCGCCGCGACCAACAGTTGTCCAAGCGGAGAGTCGGCGATCGTGTAATTGATCCTCATCCCTTTGCCACCCTTCTTATAGACCGCCGGCGTCATCCCGAGCCGTCCGCCCGCTTTTTCATAAAGTGAACGGCTCGACCCAAATCCGCTGTCATACAGTGATGTCGTGACGTCCGCGGTGCGAACGCTCTCTTTGAAATCATCCAGGCGAAACATATCCATTACCTCCTTTGGTGTCATGCGGAGCATGCCCTTGAACGTCTTTTGCAGATGTCCGCTACTTACTCGCATCTCAGCGGCGAGGTCCTCAACAGATGCGATCTCGCGATCACGATCCCGAAGGATCCGAAATGCCTTCGCGACGATCTCCGCCGATGAATCTGTGAACTCTACTTCCAGGGGCCTGCACCGCAGGCACGCTCGAAAGCCGGCACGCTGCGCCTCCTCGGCCGTAGAGTAGAACGAAACGTTCTCGCGTTTCGGCCGGCGCGAGCTACAGGATGGCCGGCAAAATATCCCCGTGGTGCGAACCCCGAAGAACACAACGCCGTCGAACGCACGGTCCTTCGCGGTCAAGGCATCCCAAAATCTGTCGGTCGCCGTTCTCATCAATGCCAGTCTAAAGCCAAACCACAGCCGCATCTATCCGAAATCGGTCATACAATTCTCAGAAATTGCCCCCCTTTCCTTGTTTTGTTATCTTTAAGGGTTGCGAATCCATCCAGAATTAAACGATCTGCAAGGACGATATAGATGTCTACATCTGCGAAAAAGTTGAATAACAAAGAGGCAAAAACCGTGGTAGCAGAGTTAGCCAAAACAACCGAGGCCGACGGCTTTGTGCCGGATGAAAAGGTGCAGGAAACGGCAAAGGCGATCGTGAAAGGGACGGCGAAACCACGCTCCAGTGATCGGCACGGGCTCGACGAAAAAACACTGATCGGCATATATCGCACGATGTACATGTCTCGCCGGATCGACGATAAAGAGATCCAACTCAAGGGACAGAATAAGATCTTCTTTCAAATTTCAGGAGCGGGTCACGAAGCGATGCTCACCGGGGCCGCTCTCGCGATGAAGCCGGCTTACGATTGGTTTTTTCCTTATTATCGCGACCGTGCATTGATGCTCGGCCTCGGGATGACGGCGCAGGAAATGTTGTATTCGGCCGTTGGTGCTGAGATCGATCCAAATTCGCATGGCCGGCAGATGCCTTCACATTGGGGTCACAAAGACCTGAACGTTCCCTCGCAATCCTCGTGTACGGGGACCCAGGCGTTGCATTCTGTCGGCGCTG
>DATFEW010000219.1:0-4120 GCA_035250805.1 Pyrinomonadaceae bacterium | reverse complement strand
AGGTCTTCAGCGTCAAAACCGACGACATCGAGACTCAGGTTCTTGAATTCCTCAGAGATCTGTTCCTTATCGAGGATACGAATGACGCAGTTCTCGCCGAATGCCGAGGGCAGGATAGAAACACGAAAATCAACCGTTCTGCCTTTGTACCGCACGCGAAAGCGGCCGTCCTGCGGGATCCGGCGTTCGGCAATGTCGAGCTCGGACATGACCTTTATACGTGAGATCAGCGTCTGATGATAGGCAATGTCGATGGGATCGACCTTCGAATAAAGCGCACCGTCGATGCGGAATTTTACACGGACATCGCGGTCGCCGGATTCGATATGAATATCGGACGCGCGCGATTCCATCGCATTGTAAACGATCGTATCGACCAGCTTAATGATGGGCGACATTTCGGAATCGCTCGCCAGCCGATCCAGGTCAAGCACCTCCTCACCCTGGTCAGTTTCCTTTACAAGCGAGATCTTGAAGCCCGACGCTGCCTCCTGAAGAACACGCTGCGTAGCGTCCCCCTTCTTCAGGACCACGTCGATCGCACCCTGCGTCGCGATGTAAGGCACGATGCGCACATTAAGGGCGTTTTCGAGCTCATTTAATCGTTCGAGATTTGTCGGATCGGCCATCGCAGCATGGAGGTCGCGGCCCTCCCGTCTTAGCGGAACGAAATGATTTCGAAGCATCATCTCCACCGGCACAGCAGCCAATTGCTCATAATCGATCGGCGATTCCCCATCTGTTGGCAGAAGATCGATATATGGCAGCCGATAACGTCGCGCCATCGCCTTCGCCTCGACAATTTCCGGGGGCTCATTCTCGATAAAATCTGTAAGCTCTATTCTTGGCGAGGAGGTGGTTCTGGTTGTAATTGGTTCGTTCATTATATTGCCTCAACGCCCACGCGTTGGTCCGGAGGATATCGTATCGATGATAGGAAGATAGATCGCCAAAAGTATGCAGACGACGACGCCGGCCATAAAGATAAGAATGATCGGCTCCATCAATGTCGTTAATTGTTCCAGCTTGACTTCGGCTTCAGCGTCATAGAACGAGGCCACCTCGTCGAGCATTTCGCGCAGGCTTCCCGAGCCTTCCCCTATCCCGATCATATCGACGCCAAGTTCCGGGATCCACCCGGCCTGTTTTAGTGAATGCGTAAAACCCTGCCCCTCACGGATCATCGGCGAAACCATCTGGCTCCGGCGTCGAAGCTCCAGATTATTCAAAGCCTGCGACGCGATCTCCCATGAATCCGGCACGGTGATGCCGCCCGACAACAACGTGGAGAGCGACCGAGCAAGCTGTGCCGTGGCCATCTGTCGGATTAGCGTCCCTGCAATTGGCAGTTTCAATACCAGCCGATGGAGCGCCAGGCGCCCGCCGTCGGTTCGCATCCAAATGAATAACCCGAGTCCGAGTATCAGCAGAAGCGGTGCGATCCAGTAAATATTATTCGCAACACCGGTCGAGATCGCCAAAACGATCACCGTGATCGTCGGAAGCCCACGATTGGCGCTCAAACCTTTGAACAGGTCCGACATTCGCGGGACGATATAGAGCGTCAAAAACGCGACCATAAACCCCGAAGCTACAAGAAGAAACGCTGGGTACGCCAGAGCGCCCCGCAACTTTCGAGACAGCCCGACACTGCGTTTCAGATATTCCACATAACGGAGAAGGACTTCATCCAAAGCACCGCTCTTTTCGCCGGAGAGGATCGATGCCGTGTAGATCCGCGGGAAAATACCCTGAGCTTCAAATGCTTCGGAAAGAGAGATCCCGCTTTTGATCTTGTCCTCCACATCAGTAAGCACCTCGCGGAGAGCGCCCGATGCAGACCGCGTTTTTAGCAGAGTGATAGATTGTAAAACAGGGATACCGGCACGAAGCAGGGCAGAGAGCTGCTGGTTGAAGAGGAGAAAATCTGCTTGTTTGACCCGCCTTTTATGAGACCTTCCGAACGGTAAGACCGCTGAGATCCCTCCGGTGGCCGCCGCAACAGAAAATACCTTAAATCCATCGCGTTCAAGCTGAGTGCGGGCGTCCGAAGCTGCGGTAGCTTCCACGATACGTGTTACAACATCGCCTGAAGGGGTTCCCAGGCGGCAAATGAACTCTGACATAAATTTTCGCGCGATTTATGCAACAACCTTAGATAGGACGCAGATCGGCCCGTTCAGGTTTCACACAGCCGAATTATATCACGCATTTAGTCACGTTATGTTCCACGATTGGATTAAGAAAAACCGCCCGGCAGGAACAACCGAAGCCTTCTGTACATCATCAAACAATCGTCTTGCAGAACTTGCCGTAGTTATCTAAGATGGGATTACTCTTAAGGCGCTTCAATATGTCCGTTTTCTCAATTCCGGCCGAGCAGACAGGGCGATCCCGCCTTCGGTTTGCGACACTTTTTTGCATTCTCGTGGCTTTCGTAGCCACGGCAGCGGGCCAAAATGCGACGCCGAATGCAACGCCGCCGCCGGACGATCCCTCCAAACCGATACCGGTCCGCACCGATCTCGTGACGCTTACCTTGACAGTGACGGATCTTTACGGACGCTACGTTTCGGGTCTCTCCAAGAACGCGTTCACGATAATGGATAACAACAAGGAGCAGGAAGTTACATTTTTCAGTGACAGCGATGCTCCTGTCTCGGTCGGCATCTTGTTTGACGTATCGGGCTCGATGAGCGGAGACAAGATCAGGAAGGCGAGGACGGCCCTGGAACGCTTCGTTAACCTGAGCCACCCGTCGGACGAATATTTTCTTATCGCGTTCAATGACAAGGCAGAGCTGTTGCTCGACCGGACCCGTGACGGCGATGCTGTACTTAAACAGTTAACCTTTGTGAAGCCCGCTCGAAATACCGCACTCTACGACGCCGTTTATCTAGGTTTGGAGCGTGTCACCCGGGGGGCCCATCAAAAGCGGGCGCTTATCGTGATCAGCGATGGACAGGACAATTCGTCAAGGTATAATTTTGGTGAGGTCAGGCGACTGATGCGGGAATCTGACGTGGTCACTTACGCAGTTGGAATTCTCGACAGAGGCGACGCCGGTCAGTTGGGAATGCAGGGGCAGGCCTTCCTTGACGAACTTTCATCGGTTTCCGGCGGCAAGTCTTTTTATCCGACGAGTGCTGTTGAGATGGACGAAATGTTTGAACGCATCGCCCTGGAACTTCGTCACCAGTATTCCATAGGCTACACGCCGACCGACTTTAAGCCGGACGGAAAATGGCGAAAGGTCCGAGTTAAAGTGAAATCCCCGCGCGGTATGCAGCGTCTAACCGTAAGAAGCCGCGAAGGCTACTATGCCTCTCCCAATGTAAGCTATAAATAATAAAAGAGTGGTTAAAAGAAGATGGAAAGATCGCGAGTTATTTATTTTTCCCTGATTATCATTGCCTGCGGCGTATTTGCGGCGTTTGGAACAAATGCCGAAGCGGATTCCGAGGCTGTGGGATCGACTGTCGCTCCTACACCAACGCCGGCACCAACGCCTAAGCCGATCAAGGAAGAGGAGGGCATCATTAGGGTCGATACTGAACTTGTTAACATCAACGTTCGAGTCATCGACCGCAACAGCCGTCCGGTAGGCGGACTCAAAAGGTCGGATTTTACCGTTCTTGAGGACGGCGTACCTCAGGAGATAGAGTTCTTTTCGCAATCTGAGCTGCCGACCAATTATTCAATGGTCGTAGACAATTCAGGCTCACTTCGCCGTCAGATCGAAAAGGTGATCGAGGCCGGGAAGATACTTGTCAATTCAAACAGGCCCCAGGATGAGGCAATGATCATCCGGTTCGTAAGCAGCGACAAGATCTCAGTCGAACAAGATTTCACGAACAAGAAGGAATACTTGATAGACGCGCTGGATAATTTTCATATCGAAGGCGGCCAGACGGCGATCCGTGATGCGGTGTATCTGGCTGCGGAAAAGATCGGGGCGCACGAAAAATCAAACCGGGCGGAAGACAGGCTCCGCCGGGCAATGATCCTCGTCACCGATGGCGAAGACCGTGCTAGCTTCTATACTGAGTCACAGCTTTACCAAATGCTCCGTGAATCCGATGTTCAGATCTATGTTATTGGTTTCATCCAGGACCTGGAT
>DATFEW010000183.1:0-5206 GCA_035250805.1 Pyrinomonadaceae bacterium | reverse complement strand
ATCTCGTGAATCGCCGACTCAAAGGCGGACCGCTGATCTTTTGATTCCGTAAACGCCCGCACGGGAATATTTAAGGTCGCTCCGAGTCCCTTTCCCTGCCCTGTCTCGCCTCGGGAACCAGTTCCGGGATACCAGGGATATTGATGCATCGAAAAAAAGAAGACACTCGGGTCGGAATAGAAGATCCCTTGTGTACCGTTCCCGTGGTGGACGTCCCAATCGATAACGGCTACACGTTCGATCTCTTTATATTTGTTCTGAGCGTAGCGTGCGGCCACGGCTACGTTGTTGAAAATGCAAAATCCCATGGTGCGCTCGGCGGTAGCGTGATGCCCCGGAGGACGCACGGCAACGAAAGCATTTCTCACTTCGCCCCGCATCACAGCGTCAACGCCTGCGATCGCACCGCCCACACCGAACAGCGACGCGTCGAACGATTCCATAGATAACGTCGTGTCCATATCGAGCCGGTCCAAACCATCCGCAAACGCCGCTTCGACACGCTTAAAATGATCCTTCGTATGTGCAGCCTGCACAATGCCCTGCGATGCTTTATCGGGAGTGATCTCGCTGACCTCGCTCATTAGGTTCTTATCGGCGTGAAGCGCATCAATAACAACACGGTACCGCGACGGCATTTCAGGGTGGCCCGGGCCGGTGTCGTGTTTTTCGTAGATAGGATGATGGACTAGCGCGGTTCTCATAAGAATTGGAACCACAGATTAGCACAGATGAACACGGATCATCGCCGGTCGCCATCTGTGTTGATCTGCTTTCGTCTGTGGTTTCAGCAAGCGATCGATTCAATGGTATATTTCGGGTGTTTTTATGTCAGATGCACAGAGGCTGAGGGCCATCGATTCGCATACGGGCGGCGAACCGACGCGCGTGGTGATCGACGGGTTTCCGGATCTCGGGAATGGATCGATGGCCGAACGGCTCGAAAAGTTCCGAGGTGAGTATGATCATCTGCGTTCGGCTATCGTCTGCGAACCACGCGGCCACAATGCGATCGTTGGGGCAATTCTTCGCGAACCCGTAAATAAGACCGCGGCCGCCGGTGTCATCTTTTTCAATAACGTTGGTTATCTTGGCATGTGCGGACACGGCACGATCGGCCTGATAACGACACTTGAATATCTGGGTCGAATAGGCCCGGGAGTACATAAGATCGAGACGCCGGTGGGCGACATCGCTGCCCAACTGCACGCTGATGGGAGCGTTTCGATCACGAATGTGCCCAGTTATCTCTACAAAAAGGATGTAGCGATTGATGTCCCTAGTTTCGGCAAAGTGGTCGGCGACATCGCATGGGGCGGCAACTGGTTTTTTCTCATAAGCGAACACGGTCAAACGATCGATCTCGCAAATCACGCGGCCCTGACCGCTTTTACGGTCGCGGTCCGCAATGCCCTTTCCAGCAGTAACATCACCGGCGAAAACAGTGGTGAGATCGATCATATCGAACTTTTTTCACCTTCTACTATCGCTGACAGCCGGAATTTCGTCCTTTGTCCGGGATTAGAATTCGATCGAAGCCCATGCGGCACCGGCACCGGCGCTAAGCTCGCATGCCTGCACGCCGATGGCAAACTGAAGGAAGGGGACATTTGGCGTCAGGAGAGTATCGTCGGCAGCGTCTTTGAGGGAACCGTGAAGATCGTTGACGATAAGATCATTCCGATCATACGCGGCACGGCTCATGTAACGGCCGAACTCGAGCTTATTCTGGAAGAAGGCGATCCCTTCCGCTTCGGGATCAACTAATGAAAAGCTTTGATGTCGTAATCGTCGGTGCGGGAATCGTCGGCGCAGCCTGCGCTGCCGCAATGGCGCGTCAAGGCCTTAGCGTGGTTGTGATCGATAAAGACGGCATCGCTGCTGGAACGACAGCCGCGGGAATGGGTCACATCGTTGTCATGGACGACAGCGAGGCACAGTTTGCTCTCACTCATTATTCTCAAAAGCTTTGGAACCAGCTTGCCCAGGAAATGCCGGCGAATTGCGAATACGAACATTGCGGCACAATATGGGTAGCGGCCGATGACGAAGAGATGGAGGAAGTTGGTAGAAAAAAAGAGTTCTACGGATCACGCGGAGTCGCTACAGAGATCCTTGGCGCAAAAGCACTGCGCGAAGCTGAGCCCAACCTGGCGGAGGGCCTCGCTGGCGGTCTACTCGTCGAAAGCGACACGGTCGTTTATCAACTCACGGCGACACGGCACCTCCTCGAAAGATCGACGGCCCACATGCGATTCGGCGATCACGTTACAGAGATCTCGGACAGCGGCGTAAAGCTCAATACCGGAGATTTTATCGCGGCGGGGAATACTATCAACGCCGCTGGTGTCGCGGCTGCCGAGCTGACGCCTCAGCTAGACATACGAAAGCGGAAAGGACACCTTGTCATAACCGAACGGTACGAAGGGTTTGTTTCGCATCAACTGGTTGAGCTCGGCTATCTAAAATCGGCGCACGGCTCGGCATCCGACTCCGTCGCATTCAATGTACAACCGCGAGGCACGGGACAGGTTTTGCTCGGCTCATCGCGTCAGTACGGTGTGGAAACGCGCGAAGTTGATCACAGTATTCTCAACCGTATGACGACGCGTGCGTTCGAATATATGCCGATGTTGCGGGACGTCGCGGCTGTTCGCGTGTGGACAGGTTTTAGGCCTGCAACGCCTGATAATCTGCCGTATATAGGAAGAATTCGCGGCTTTGAGAACGTTTACGCGGCCGCGGGGCACGAAGGGCTAGGGATCACGACCGCGCTCGGAACCGCGGAGATCCTGGCTGATCAGATAACGGGTAGAGAGCCTGCGATAGATCCGGCACCTTATCTGCCATCAAGAGAGCTTTGGGCACATTGATAAAACTCACAATAAATAGCGTACCCGTCGAAGTCGCAGAGGGAACCACGCTTGCGGTAGCGATCCTAGCGTCTGACGTAGAAAAATTCCGAACATCCGTTGCAGGCCAACCGCGCGGACCGCTTTGCGGCATGGGCACATGCTTCGACTGCCGCGTTACGATCAACGGTCTAAAGCATCAGCGAAGCTGCACGCGACTTGTGGAAGAGGCGATGGAGATCGTCACCGATGAATAGGTATGACTCAGAAATTCTGATCGTTGGCGGCGGCGCGGCTGGAATGTCCGCAGCACTCGCAGCCTCGTCAGAAAATGGTCCTAGCGTAACGATCATTGATGTCAACCCACGCCTTGGGGGGCAGATTTGGCGGGCCGAACTCGGAAAAACCAAGTCGCAGAAAGCAATGAAACTGATCGATGCGATCGAACATGGCCGAATCAATATTGTTAGCAATGCACAGGTATTTGGCCAATGCGGAGATCGTTGTTTGGCAGTGGAAACACGTGATCGGCGTGTCGAATTCAACTACGAAAAGCTGATTATCGCGACCGGCGCGCGTGAGCGATTTCTGCCGTTTCCGGGATGGACACTGCCGAATGTCTTTGGTGCGGGGGGTCTTCAGACACTCGTAAAAGGAGGCCTGTCGGTCGAAAGTAAGAAGATCGTTGTAGCTGGCACAGGACCGTTGCTGCTTGCCGTCGCCGACTATTTGAGATCGAAAGGCGGAAAGATCGTCGCTATCGCTGAGCAGGCTTCGGCGGCCAAGATCAGGCGATTTGCGATCGGTCTCGGACGAACACCGTCGAAGATAAGTCAGGCCGCTGGGCTTCGAGCTCGGCTATTCGGTATTCCATACCTGAAGGATTGTTGGGTAACCGAAGGGGGCGGCGGTGACAAACTTCGATCCGTCACGCTTATGCGGAACGGAAAGCATTCAACAGTCGATTGCGACCTTCTGGCGTGCGGCTTCCACCTCGTGCCGAATGTCGAGCTTGCATCACTGCTTCGCTGCCGCGTGGAAAATGGCTTCGTCGCGGTGGACAAATTTCAGCAAACGTCCGTCGAGAATATTTATTGTGCGGGTGAGCCGACCGGCATAGGTGGAGTAGAATCATCTTTGATAGAAGGTGCGATCGCCGGCCACGCGGCAGCGGGTAATACCGTGAAATCCGAGGAGCTTTTTCGAAGGCGTGCCCGAATACAACGGTTCTCGACCTCGTTGAGTAACGCGTTTGCATTGCGCGAGGAACTTCGTAGTTTAGCCAAGGATGCAACCATAGTTTGCCGGTGCGAGGACGTGGTCTTTGGAAGCTTGAAAAGGTACGATTCCTGGCGTCAAGTGAAGCTGCAAACGCGTTGCGGGATGGGCGCATGCCAGGGCCGGGTCTGCGGGAGCGCTGCTGAATTCCTATTTGGCTGGAATGTGGACGCTCCCCGGCCGCCGATCTTTCCTGTAAGAATGGAAAATCTATGACGATGAACTGGACGGGCGTGATGCCCGCGATAACCACCTGCTTCGATACCGATCTGCAGATCGACCACGAGTTTACGGCCCGACACGTAAAGTGGCTGGTGGAAAACGGTTGTACGAGCATTGTAACCAACGGCAGCCTCGGTGAAGGCGGCACGCTTCTCATCGATGAAAAAATTTTATTGTGGAAGACGTGCATAGAAGCAGTTGGTGATCGCGTGCCGATCGTCGCCGCGATCGCGTCGATCACTACGGCTGAAGCGTGTGCCCAGGCCGCTGAAGCCGAATCCGCCGGCTGCAGCGGACTAATGGTGCTGCCGCCATACGTCTATCGCGGCGATTGGCGGGAGATGAAGAATCATATCTCTGACATCGTCGCCGCAACGTCCCTGTCGTGCATGCTCTATAACAATCCGGTAGCATACGGAACGGATTTTCTCCCGGAACAGATCGCGGAACTAGCGGCAGAGCTTTCGAACCTCCACGCCGTCAAGGAATCGAGCACCGATGTTCGTCGGATAACCGCCATCCGGGCCCTCACAGGCGACCGCTTGCGAATCTTCGTCGGTATCGACGACTGCATCGTCGAAGGAATTGATGCGGGAGCTGTCGGCTGGATCGCTGGTCTTGTGAACGCTTTTCCAGCGGAGTCCGTAGACCTTTTCAATTACGCCTCGAATGGAGAAACGGCGAGAGCGCGCGAACTATACGAATGGTTCCTGCCGTTGCTGCGTCTCGACACGGTGCCAAAGTTTGTCCAGCTCATAAAGCTGTGTCAGGAGAAAGTGGGAATGGGATCGGCACGTGTTCGTCCGCCGCGACTCGAGCTGACGGGCGCGGAGTTTGACGAGACAGTCGCGCTG
>DATFEW010000174.1:0-4138 GCA_035250805.1 Pyrinomonadaceae bacterium | reverse complement strand
GTTCCGTAAGGCACTCGGTTGACAAGATGGGCAATCATTATGATCCCGAGCGTCCCGGAAAGCGGCAACCAGGGAAGCCATCGGGAGGCTAAAATGGCGATCATCGCCAACGCAAAAGCAAACGCCAAACTCGGAATTGCGTGAGGCAGCATCGCCAGCATATCGATCGTCTTGCGTGATGGGACTCGGGTCCGGACGACCACCCAGGAGATCATAAAGCTGAAAAAAATGACGAGCAGTGACACGCAACCCATGACCAAGACAGTGTTCCAAATAACGTCGGTCCCCCCCAACTCTTCCAGCAGACCGTGATAGTTTTCGAAACTAAGTTTCGCGAGCGCCTCGCGCGATGGCATCTGCAATACCGGCATGAGCGACGCCCAGACCAGGACGAATATGGGTAGCCCCACGGCCAACGCCAGATAGAGAACAACAAACAAAACTCCGACCCAGGCGAAAGCACCAAGATCCGTTTCTCGAGAGCGATAACCCTTTCCGGTAATAACCTGATAACGCTCTGCCTGATGAAGAACGCGCAAGTAAAGGTACAACGCCAGCAGACTTGGAACCGCGAGCAACGTGCCGTAGACTCCCGCTGCCCCGTACGCGAACGTGGCCGTTATCGGTCCTCCGGGCCTAACAGAATAGAAGATCTCACTTGCCAGCACTGGAACCTTACCGCTTGCCGCGCCCAACAGTGCCGGTATCTCGAAAATCGAAACCGCTGTCATAAACGTATAGATCATGCCGCCCAGAATGCCGGGCCAGACCAAAGGCAGAGTGACCCGCCGAAGCACCGTGAGATGTTTCATCCCGCTGACACTTGCCGCTTCTTCCAATGATGGGTCGATCCGGCACAAGGGACCGCCAATCAAAAAAAAAATCGGCGCGGTTAATATTAATCCCAGCACCCAGGCGATTCCCCACGGGCTATCTTTGACACTCAATGCAACGCTCGGAATCCCTAGCACGCTCGCCAGCGCGTTGTTGATCAAACCGATCCGCTCATCCAAAAGCATGATCCATCCCATCGCCAGGATAAAACCGGGAATGACGGGCACGATGCCGATGATGGCTGTGAAGATGGTACGGAGCGGGAGATTCGTTCGGTTCAGTAGCCAGGCAAGCGGTAGGGCGAAGAAGGCGCCGATGAAAATCGTCCCAAAGCCGACGATGGCGGTGTTTGGAATCACCGAGGTGAGCAGACGCGAACTTGCGACGTTCGACCAGTGCCGCAACGTAAAGCCGGGCTCGGTCGGCAAACCCGGCACGAAGGTCATGTAAAGGACAAATGCGAGCAGGGCAATGATGACGGACAGGAGCAACCAGGAGAATGCGAGCGGTATGGCATCCACGCCGACCGCGTGCTCCCGTCGATTAGAAGAAGCTTTCACCGGCTGGAACAATCAGGCGTCTATTCTCCTCTGATAGCCTTGGCCAAGGCGTCTAAATACTTACGGCCCTCTTCGGTCCGGTACCATTTCAACAGCTCTATCGTCTTTTCGTTGTCCAGAAAACCGATCACCCGCGCTTTCGACTTTTCGATGCCTTGTCTAAACTCTCGATCGAGATCGCTGTCGCCGTAGGGTACCGCTTGCAAATCACTGGGTTGCCAAATCTTCTGCGCATCGGCGGTAGTCATCCACAACGCCCACAGCGTCCCCGCGGCCGGATGGCGCGCTCGGGTGCGGACCGAGTAATACACCTGGTTGAGCTCATTGTAGTCGTCAAAAAACCGGGCGGCGATCGGCGCCTTCGGATCTTTGGCGAGAATCTGCCGTGTGTATCGATCTTGCGCTAGCGCAAAAGCAAACTCTCCGAGGACCACCCGCTGCACCGCGGCAGACTCTCCGATCACTGCCGCGCTGTTTTTGCCGGCACGTCGCACCACTTCGAGCCACTCGTTCCGATCGAACTTATCGAAGGCGACAGGAGCGATCTCCCAGTGAGATGTCCAGGGCGGCTGCGCAAACTTGCCCTTGTATTTGGGATCGGTAAGGTCTTTGTGCGTCCTGGGCAAATCCTTTTCGGAGATCGACTTGGTGTTGTAAATAAGCTGCTTCACATTAGCCATGAACACAAACGAGTGGTCTTGAAATGGTCCGCGGCTGATTGCGTCGGACCGAACTTTGCCGGAGCGCACCAGCGGGTTGATTTCGGCCAGAAGCGTCGCCCAATTACTAACTTTCTGCGTCGCCTCGGCGCCGACGATGGACATCGTCTCGGCGTCGTCTCCTTGAACGACATCGTAAGTTGCCGGCGCTCCCGCCTGAGTTTCCGCAATAGCCACAGGAAAATGCCGGGCGGAGTTAACATTGGCAATCGTTATCTTGATATCCAACCCGAAGCGCTTCTTGAACGCATCCGTCAAAGGCTGAATCAGCCCCTTGCTCCAACTCGACTGGATCGTCGCAACGAGTTCTCCTTCCTGTTTGGCCTTCGCCACTAGCGCGTCGAGCGCCTGCTTGCCCTTCGGAGATTCTGCGGCAACAGCGAGTTTCATTGAAAACGGCTTCGCGCCGAAGTCGGTGACAAACAGAGTTGGCAGGAGCAAAAACACTAGAATTTGCCACGGAAGCCGGACGCTTCGTGACCGTCGGACCTCACGCAAGATTCTCATCATTTCTCCCCTCAGGTTGGTGTTGTTGGAAAAACTATCCTCGCCATGCTGTCGTTAGCAGCTTGCCGCGTTATCTGGCTCCTGATATGACCGCGGTCGCATCGATCTCGATCAGCATCTCGGGCTCGGCAAGTTGGACTCCCATAATCAGCGTGCTCGGAGGAGTTTGCGGCAAGTACCTGGCGCGAGCCTCTTGATAGTTCGCCCGATCGCGCGGATCTTTCAGATAAACGGTCGTCTTAATAACGCTGGTAAGCGAGCTTCCGAGGCTCTCAAGAGTAGCCTTCATATTGCGGAATAGATATTCTGCTTGCTCGGCAACCGTGTTTCCTTGCACCTTCTGCGTCGTCGGATCTTTGGAATCCTCACCGGCGAGAAAGATCAAGTCGCCGTAAACACACGCTTTGGAATACCGCCGCGGGGGTTCATGAAAAATGAATTTGGGTTCCATAGATTCTCCCCGAAAATGACCCGACTCTGCGACACAGTTTTCTGCGCAAGTCGACGCTTAACACACGCGCATATCCTTGACAAGGATTGTGGCGCTAAGAACAGAAATGGCACCCGAAAGTTTGCCTGTCGCAGAAGTGCCGCCGCTGTTGAAATTTCATTTCGCTTGGAGTTTTATAAACGCACACGTCATGTGTGAGCACAGTAAACACGGCTATCCCGCAGGCAGGCTAGATACTCGTCCCGCAAGACGAAACGGTTTCGGCGCTTTTGTTCACCGATCACGCTGAGCGTATTCATCCCCACGATCCAGTTTCAGATCATGCAGCCGCGCCTCGCGGATGTCATAGACGATGAGATCGAAGCCCGCCTGTGCGATATTGATCGCCATCGGCTTCTCCATCGTCCCCAGACCGATAAAGCCAACTTTTCTAATCATCGATTGAATACGGCCTCGAATCACTGCGTCAATCGCGATGATGCCCGTCTGCGCGTTGAGTATCCACTGAGATCGAGCCTAATAGCGGCGCTCTATTATCATCTCGGGCGATCGTCGTGGTTATTTTTCCTTTTGCAGGACGTCGCGGAGAAAGCTGTAGTCCACAATTTCGGCCGGACTTACGGGTTTGCTCACGCCGAGCATTTTTCTCGCCGTCTGTATCGCATTCACTGCGTCTTCGACAAGCCCGTCGGCAGAAAGGCTGTCGACCATATAGTTATACGCTTCTTCGGCGACGCCCGGAAGACCGCTGTCCGCGCCCGTCCTCGGCAGGTCCGCTTCTGCTAACCCGTATGCCGAAACCGGGAACTCGTTTTTCGGTTTCTGCACCGGTGATGCGTTGTATTCCAGTTGGCATAAACGTGCTCAACGTGAGCGGCTGCCACAGCAAGGATTTTTCTTCCTGTTGCATCACTTCACGGCGATTTGTTATGAGACGACCTCTAACAAAACAAAGAAGTAGAATCGCGAATGACAAATCGAAGCACCACGCCGATGATAGAGTTTGAACACGTCAGTGAAGTTTTCAAACTTGACGGCAACGAAATATTCGTCCTGGATGACGTGCA
>DATFEW010000169.1:0-5231 GCA_035250805.1 Pyrinomonadaceae bacterium | reverse complement strand
GTTGAGCGACGTTCGAAGGCAACACGGTAAATGCAAATCGCTTGACGCGACCGTCGGAATAACGCAGCTCCAAAGTGTTTTGCTGAAGTAAATATGTGCCGGATCCGCCGCGGCCGTCTGCTTGATAAGTGGAACCGTCCGGGCGTCCCATTGTGCCAAAGTTCCGCATAAAACCTTCATCTCTAAACCGGCCATCTTCATAGAATATGATCGATGGGTCAGATTCCGATCTGCTGTAAGTTCCATTTAGTTTGATACCATCGCCCGTTGCAACGCGATTGTACGTGCGTACAGAACTACTGCCCTCGTGCGGCTGTAATTTGAGCTGTCCGCCATCGATCAGGAAAGTATATCTGAGGTTGCCGCCCACGGTTACGTGGATCTGGTTTCCCGAAACCTTGTAACTGCCCCACTCGTCAGGATATGTGCGCTGGGCTAGCCGAGCATCAAAGTTACGCAATCCTTCCACCGGAAGCGACCAGAGAACCTGTCCATCCGGCAGCAATGTGACGTAATCCAACTGGACGGTATTTATTGATGATGCAAAGTTGCGTGTGCCTACATAAATTCCGGGTAAGTCGTCACTTGCGGTTCGTCGAACGCCGGGCATCGCTCCGCTTCCAGTATCGCCCGCTGCGTTGGCGGCTCTGTATGCTTGAAGGACCATCCGGCTAAGCCGGTCGGTCGTGTCCTCTTCCAGCGATTTGAGTAAATCTGCTCGGATAATTTCCTTTGCTTTAGCACGCTCGGCCTCGCCCGCCTTCAGGATGCCGTCGGCGACCCTGACTATCTCGACCATACTATCCATTTCAGATCGCTTGTTTTGCTGCCAATAGGACATGACCTCCTGGATGATCTCGATACTTTGCTCTTTCGTAAATCGCAAGTCCAACGACCATTGAAGCACCGCGATAACTTTTCCGGCCATATCCTCTGTTAATGGCGGATTACCCGGTACCAAAACACGATCGTTATTTTGGCCGTAAGCGGCCGAACACAAAACACCTATCCAAATCACATACGCTGCAAAACACGACCTCACGCCTTTTGCAATGATCATTCTTTTCATATAGAAACCCGCCTTCAATTGTTGTTCCTTTCTGAGAACCGCATGCTTTTTACGGCTTCCATCAACAGCTTCTCGTCGCTCTCATCCTTATAATCCCTCAGTTCTATAGTGAGATAGATTCCGCGTAGCTGTGTAATAAAATCCCGATGTTTCGTCGTTTTTCCTGGCTCTTCGTCGGTGCTAATTTTCTCGACGAGTTCGTAGGTCAGAAACTTTTGCCCCCCCAGATCGATTTCTGTAATCGGGCTGGTAAGTTTCTGTTCCGAATTTTCGACTGTTAGGTTTTCTACGTATTTCTGAAGCGACTCGAACGGTTCTTCCAGCCTCTGTGCCCAAATTACGATTACCGGCCATTCTCCATCGAGGGCATTCCATTCGCGATACGCTCTTACCAACTTCCGGGTATTCCTGCTGTTCCACACTTGGAGTAGTTCCCAGTATGAAGCATTGGCCGGCAGCTCGGTATCAAAACTGGGCTGATTGGGCATCACCAATTCACGACCCTTTGTTTTCCAGTCCGTGGGAAGTCTGATAGCAAATCCGAAATAGGGACTGGTATAGATGTTTTCCTTCGACAAGCTTCCAAGGTCCGCGGGCATGACAGCGACCGCAGGAAACCGGGCCGGCGGGATAGTGCCTATCTTGAAAGAATCAAAGAAAGCGGCGATCTTCTTTTCGTATACGCGGCGCTGTGCCATAGGTAAGCTTCGCAAAATCGGCGTCCTGACCTCGATTCGAAAAAGTCGTTGCTTTACAATAAAGACTCTTCCGGTATCCTCGGCCTTACGCGGCACATTGACCCCTTTATACTCCGATCCGGAATAGCCTTGGTGAACAATTGCTTTTGCGCCCGGCTTCGTAATATGCGCCCGCCGCAATCTCAGCTCAAATTCGTCCACTATCGGAGCCGCGTGATCGGTGAACATAACCGTGTATGACTCGTTTGGAGAGATCTCTGCAGTATGAACCCCCGTGGGGAATATTGACATCGTCGGCGGTTTCGGGAACACCACGCTAAAACTTCCGTCCGCAGCCGTGAATATTTCCGCGTCTTTTATGGCCGGTTGCGCATTCACCGCCATCACGAAACACGAGACAAGTGAGAAACAAATCGCTCTATTCATCACTGAATCAACCTCTCTATTGCCGAATCGAGAGCCCGAAACGCCGGTGCAAATGATATTTCCGTGCCGGCACTCGCCTTGATCGCTATCGGCCCCGTGTTGGTCGTCGCACTGCCGCCTGTCTTTATCCCGCCGTCATATATTTCGCCGTCACGTCCGACCTTTACGTATGCTCCAACCTTACCGCTCAGCTTTGCCGGAAGACTGTCGCCCGCCCCGGTTTTTACACCGGTGACAATGGTCATGCCCCTGAATTTCGATATCCTGCCGTCCTTGAATTTCGCCTCTATCTCGATAAATGCCTGTATCCACTTCGGCACTCCTATGCCGCCGGGGCCGCTGAGCCCCACGCCGATCTCAAGCCCGATCGTTTCGCAGTTGAACGACAACTTGGCAATAACGAAATCGAGGGTTGCCTTATTATTGCCTTTCAGAGAATCCGGACACCTGTCAGCCGCGTCAGCGCGAAGATCACCCAGATCATCGCCCGGTCCTCCGGCGCTTGAACACCAGCCGTTCGGGCCGGTCGCCAGAACAGCAAAATGATGAAAGCCGTTGGCGTAATGTATCAAGTTTCGCCATTCCGTATAGATATGTTCGCGAATCGCGATCTCTAATTCCCTATGTTCGATCGGGTCGTGAACATTGGCGGCCACACCGGTCATAAAAGAATACGCGGCTTTTAGATATTCTCGCGCGGCTTGATCATATGCATTAATGCCGATCAGCCATCTTTTATGAGCACTTCGGGCGGCAGTACAAGCAAGGCGGCCGTAGTTTGGATTTCGGTCCAATTCACGCAGTCTTTTGTAAAGTTCCACCCCGGCCGGGCCCACCTCAGCGGTTCCCGTCATCGGAATAGAGGTCAGCACCGGCGTCTGAACGTTAGAATAGTTCTCGCGAAAGACCTGTTTCAGCTTTTCCCAATGAGGTCGAACCGCGGGTTGCTGCTGCACATTTGTAAGCTCGAGCGCTTCTTTGATCGCCTCAAGCTTTTCCTTCCTCGCAAGCAGCGCTTCAGGAGAAAGCCGGCCGTACGTTTCGATGGATCTCTTGACAACTGCCTCATCTTCTTTGTTGGCATCGCCCGGGTTTAACTGTCCCTGACCGTAAGCGAGGAGGAGATCCTCGGTCTTCGTTTTGAGAGCGGCGTATTTCGGATACATCGACACCGACGCTTCCAAGGTTGTCGGGATCTTCAAGTCCGGTAGATAAAGTCGCTTACCGCGCGAAGTCTCCAACCGACGATTTCCAGTGCTGTCACCGAATATATTTACAGCGATTTCTTCATCGGGCCCGCCAGTTATATGGGGCCGTTCGACGACATCGAACATAGTTTTGCCCGGCCGTATCCGCCATACCCCACCGATGATCCGCACACCTTCCTCTTTTTTTTCGGATCCTCCTGCTGCCATAGCGCGAACGCAAGATTGGCCTTTGCCTCGGCAAAATTGGGATACAACTCGGTCGCTTTCCGCAGTGCGACTTCGGCTTCCGCGGCGCGGCCCAGCTGCAGCAACGCATGACCGCGAATATTAAATACTCCCGCCTGACCTCCGATTTCCGAGGGAGACGCGACCGTACCGTTGATAACTTGTGGCGAGCTGATTATAGCCAGAGCCTCCTCGGGCATCTCGATGAATGTCAGGACGGCGGCGAGATTCGCTAAGTGTGTCGCATTTGCAGGTTCCAATTCATGCGCACGCAATAGCGCGGTGACTGCAAGTAGCGGCATTTCGGCGACGATCGCTCCTGCCGCGACCGCCGCCGCCGAATCTGCGGTGCGTCCTTCGGTACTGGAATGGAATGCAGACACGGCATCCGCGCTCACAAAGCCATTTACGAATTTGCGGACTCGCTCCATCGCTGCTGCGAACGTTAGCGGCCGCGTTTGGTCCGCTTCGACAGGTCTGGTAGCCGAGCCAAGCACCGTCCGCGCCTGCGTTTCTGTCAACGTCCCCGCTTCGCTGAAGTCCCATGAGATCGCCTGCGACCCTGGTTGCGGTACCGAAGGGAGCGTGGCAGAACCCGTCGCTAAGTTTCTCGCACGGTTATGAGCCGACAAGAATATCTGATTCATTCGGTCGTTTGGATCTCGATTCAGATTCTGGAGCATTAAGTCACGCAACTTTAACCGAGCCGATTCTTTACCGGCCGCCGGTATCTGCGAGATAATGTCGTGCATCTCAACAGCTTCAATGACTCCATTCTTTTCGCCTCTTTTCCACGAATTCGTAAAAAACTCTTGTACTTGTGATCTCTCCTCACGGGACAACGTCATCCGTAGGGCCCATTCAGCTAGGTCGAGCGACTTGTTGACCATTGCCTCGGTCAGCGGCGGATTTCCGGGCGCCAGGATGCGACTGCGATCAACAGGTTGCGCGATCAAGGTCTGTATGTGGATCGCAGATACGAATAGCGCAATGAGAGCGGGGGCCGCGAATTTCGCCATGCTACCTCCAGGAGAGCGAGGGTAAAGTAGAAAATAAATAGACCACATTTCTCTGCAAAACTCAATACATTCTTATCCGGCCGGATCGCGTTTTAAGCGGGGTTCGAAAGGTGTCCGGATTCCAAACTTGCTGTCGGGCCTGCGATTAATGGAGCGGTGCAGATCGGCTCTCGGGCGGAAACGCGTGTGACTCCCTGACGGTAGCGTCTCTGCCCGTTTTATGCCTCGATTCAGGCCGATGCGAACTGTTAAAACGGTTGGACGGGCGATGTGCCGGCTGGGTTTGTCAGACCAGACTCGCCCGTCTCAGAGTTCAAAAATAGGAGTCACTGGTTCATATTTACACGTCACTGGATTCGGCTTATGGGCGTTTTGGTGCGGTTTAGAACGTCAATTTGACCGATTCCCGCCCTCTTATTCCGTCAAAAAAAGAAATTATTGACACGTTTTGAGCAAACACTTATTATTTAGGGACAACAGTGTTTGTCATTGTTGTGTATTTTCCTCGCATCTGTCTGAAAAACTCGAATAAACAGCCTGTCCTCGGATCCTCTCGCGTTTTCTGATCTACGGGAACTGACTCGAT
>DATFEW010000160.1:0-4512 GCA_035250805.1 Pyrinomonadaceae bacterium | reverse complement strand
CCTTGATGTCGAAGTTCACGTTCCCGACATCGCCACGGCCGTGATTGTCCTTGACAAGATTTATCGAGATCGTTCCTTCGACAACCTGCGGAGAGATGACCGCTGCCGGGGCTTCAAGACTTGCGGAGATCGCGACCTCCTGGCGGTTCCAGCCTTCTACGGTTACGGTGCCCGAGCGGTTGAGAAGGTGCAAACGCACATTCTTTCCCGCCGGAAAACTTCGCGAAAACCGGCGCTGCCCGATCGCTTCATTCGCCGAGAGAATAAAGAAAAAAACTACGCTCAACAAAAGCAGAATCGTAGTTTTGTTCGACCGTTTCCAGCCGCACCCGATTTTCGCGCTAAAGGACATTATTAAAACTATAACTCGGAAAACTGTCGAAGCAGGTTCATTTTTTCAGTTAACGCGGAATCGAGCATTTCCTCGGAAAGCTGATCTTCAGGGTCCTTTTGCAGTATCAGCGTGTATTCGTTCACCGCTTGTTCGATCTCGAACAGATTCCTGTCAAACGCCGCACGCATCCTGTGGTCCCAGCTCATCCTGCGCATTTGAACTCGCTTGTCCCAGTACTCTATTGCGGCCTGCTGCTCCTTGATCCGGCGTTCGCGCGCCTGTTGTTGGGTTTCGGCGAGGCCGACTTTACTCAACAGCCGCTGCATTGTTGACGGCGGCTCGCTGGCTTGGGCCGGCAGATCATTGCCGGGAGGCTCAATGTAATTCCGGATGGATACTATCGTCAATAGGGAGCTTACGAGAGCGATGCCTAAGACCGCGGCCCCGGCTTGGGAAAACGTAAGGTTCCAACCCCGTGCGAACCAGCCCCTCGGCTTTTCCTCGACCGGAATTTCGGCCGGGAGCTCGCTTTCGATGAGATTGTTAATGCGTCGCCAGAGAGCTGCGGGATTCGGTGGAAGGGCCTCAGCGTTTTCGGTTTCACGGCATTGAAGTAGGATCTGGGCGAGGTCGTCGCAAAGGAGAGTACATTCAGCACAAACAGCGAGGTGGTCGCTAACGCCCGCCGACCGTTTTTCGTCAAGGTCGCCGTCAATGAACCTACTCAATATTTCCTGGCACTCGCCGCAATTCATACCACCGATCGCCTAAACTACAGGCATAGAAAAACCCTTAAGCTAATCGAATTTCCAATAGTGATAGATTAACCCGATCCTTCAAAAGTTGCCTTTTGCTGCAAATATTACTTGATAATCGCAGCAAAAAGAAAACACGAACATGCACCTGCATTGTTCGTGTTCGTGTGAATCGCAACTAATCTAGCCCGACTGCTTCATCAGGAGCCCGCGCAGCTTCAAACGGGCTTTGTGAAGCTGGGATTTCGACGTTCCGATCGAGATGCCGAGCCGGCGTGCGACCTCTTCATGTTCGTAGCCCTCGACATCGTGCAGCACGAATACACTCTTGTATCCCTTCGGGAGCAGCGCGATCGCATTCCTCAATGCAATGCGGTCAACGACCTGCATGCGGTTAGGATTCGCACTGCCCACGACGGTTTGCTCCGGTATCTCGCCGTCATCCGACACTTTTTCGTTCTTTACGCTGCGTCGGCGGAAATACATCAGTACCTGATTGACCGTCAAGCGGTGAAGCCATGTGGAAAAAGCCGAATCGCCCCGGAAACTGCCCACCTTGCGGAAAAGCTGGATGAAGACCTCCTGCGTAAGATCCTCGGCCTCTGTCTGGCTGTTCGTCATACGCAAGCAAAGCGCATATGTGCGGCGATGATAGCGTTGGTAAATTAATTCGAAAGCTGCGAGGCTGCCGTTCGTTGCGAGACGGCAAAGATCGATATCGGAAGCTTCTTCGGAAACCGCAGGTTCTGCCTTTTCGCGCGGCAAAGCATTCGCGACCGCAAGCTCCGCCGACGTCTCCTCAAATCCAAATGCGGGCTTCTGTTCAATAGCCGCCGAGGTTGAGTCCATAGAAACTCCTAAAAGGGTGCTTCCTGTTTTTAGGTACTTCTTGCTGCCTATGATGCCCTTCCTTCTAACTACGGTTGCTCAGTCTGGGTATGAGTTTATAAAGAATCATACGAAAGGTAAAGGCTTTTGTTTCTGCTCCCGAGCACCCAGCAGCATGCCGTTTTTATTTCAAGCGATTTTAGGCTACACTGCCCCTGATTTTCCTGAACAATTTATGCTCTTCCTTACACAGTCGGCGGCCGTCTACGGCATCGACGCCCTTATTGTGGATATAGAGGTGAACCTGACGCCCGCTCGTGGCGAATCGGACAAGCCCGCGATGTTTATCGTCGTTGGATTACCGGACACCGCCGTGCGCGAATCTCGCGAGCGCATACGCGCAGCGATCAATAACAGCAGCCACTTTTTTCCGTTCCACAATGTCACGGTAAATCTCGCACCTGCTGACTTGCGCAAAGAAGGTGCAAGCTTTGACCTTCCTATCGCGTTGGGCATTCTTGGGGCGAACGGCGATCTCGGTAACGCCGAAGGGCTGGACGCGACAATGAGCGTCGGCGAGCTTTCACTCGACGGACGCGTGCGCCCGGTTCGCGGTGCTCTCTCGATCGCATTGACTGCTCGAACGAACGGCATACGCAACCTGCTCGTGCCGGAAGAAAATGCAAAAGAAGCGGCCGTGGTGCAGGGTGTTGATGTTTTCCCGATACGCGATCTTCGAGAGGCGGCTTTGTTAACTCAGGACCTGATCGAAGGGATCGCGCCCCGAGTTCCCCCGATGCGTCTGGACATTTCCGAATTAAAAGCAGCGGAAGGGAAGTACGCTCTGGATTTTTCCGAGGTGCGGGGGCAGGCAACCGCAAAGCGTGCGTTAGAGGTCGCATCCGCAGGTGGCCATAATATTCTTTTTATAGGCCCGCCGGGTTCCGGCAAAACGATGCTGGCAAAGCGTCTGCCGACCATTCTGCCGCCGCTCGAGTTTGAAGAAGCTCTTGAGATAACGAAGATACATTCGGTTGCCGGCCTCACCGGCAAAATGGGGTTGGTAGTCGAGCGGCCATTCAAGTCTCCTCATCACACCGTTTCCCAAGCCGGTTTGATCGGCGGAGGCTCGCTGCCGCGTCCGGGCGAAGTTTCGCTCGCTCATCTCGGCGTGCTGTTTCTCGATGAGCTTCCGGAATTTGACCGCAGCGTCCTCGAAGTCCTCCGTCAGCCGATGGAAGATAAGCAGGTGACCATATCGCGCGCCGCCTCGTCGCTGACCTTTCCTGCGAACTTCACCCTCGTTGCCTCCATGAATCCCTGCCCATGCGGATATTTCGGTTCTTCGCGCGAATGTAAGTGTTCACCGCCAATGATCCAGCGGTACGTCGGTAAGATCTCCGGACCGTTGATGGACCGCATCGATATCCACATCGACGTGCCGGCAGTGAAATTTAACGAACTTCGCGGTCGCGGCGTCGAGCCGGGCGAAAAGTCAGAGATCGTTCGTGACCGGGTCATCCGTGCACGTGAAGTGCAGCTTTCGCGGTTCGGAAACAACGGGGTCTTCTCAAATTCCGCTATGACACCGGCACAGATCCGGAAACATTGCGCCCTCGATGCAGACAGCGAAGCCCTGCTTGAAAAGGCAATGCACCGCCAAGGCCTATCCGCTCGTGCCCACGATCGCATTCTAAAAGTTTCCCGGACCATCGCGGACCTCGCTGGAAGCGAAAATATCGACACTACGCACATCAGTGAAGCTATCAATTACCGATCGCTGGACAGGAATTATTGGACCTAGAATTCTGAACTTACTATTTTAGATCGATCAAGATACGTTCCGTCTTGTTCTTCCGAAAGTCGAATATCGACGGTTCTTGCACGATCTTTTTTGGGTCACAGTTCTCGCAAAACTTGTCGGCCCGAGCCTGGGCGGTTAGCTTGCTGGTGTCTGTGGGCACGCCGGCAACAAGGATGGAACGTTTTCCGTCTAGTACGTCCTGATATAGTTTGGGAACAGCTTTCTCAGCGTAACCGAGCCATTCCGCTGCGGTAAGCTTGCCGTCGGATGGACCGGTATCGGCCTTCTTTTTTACAACACCGTCCTCGAGAAGCGCATAGCTCAGCAGTCCTTGCTGCAGCGAACCCAGTTCGAGAGCGACGTTGTTGGATTGTGTCGCCGAAAGGATCCTCATGCCTTTGTCATATGCAAGCTGGCCGAGGCCGCGGCTCCCCATCGGGGCGGGCTTGAAACCTTCGCCCTGGACAGCCGACGAACTGTGACATGCGTCAATCACCATTATCATCTCGGCGGCGGTGATGTCCTGCATCCACAGCGAAAGTTCGTCCGACGAGATCATTCTCACCGCATTCTCACTCGTGATCCTGAAAGTATCGGCTCCGATGTCGTTCGGCACCAGGTAAAAAATACCCGAGCGGTCCGCATAACCGTGCCCGGCGTACGTGATTATCAGAGTGTCTTCGGGCTCGACCGGCTTGACCTTGTCAGCATTCGGTATCTGCGCGCGGATCGCGTCCGGAACTTCTCTCGGATTTCCCGCAAGAAGCGAGAACACTCCTTTGATGATGGAT
>DATFEW010000036.1:0-15256 GCA_035250805.1 Pyrinomonadaceae bacterium | reverse complement strand
GCCCCAGAAACCCGCGGTGCTATCTTTTTCAGTTTCAAGTCCCTGCGAAACGATCTTGGCGGCATTCAAAACGCGCTAATGAAAACGGTTTATCAACGTGACGCTCTGATTCCGACCTCACCTTGGATCAAGAGCGCCGTTCCCAAACCGCCGAAGGTCACTATCACCCGAACCGACAGGTTTACTACGGCAAATTGGGTTGAAACAGGCCGTACGAAGGCGTTTTGGTTTGTTGTGTATGCGAAAGACAAGGACGGCTGGAGCTATTCCATCTTGCCATCCAGGGAAAAGTCTATCGCGTTGTCGTCAGGTCGAAAGATAGAATCGGTCGTGGTGAGGAGCGTCGACAGGCTTGGCAATGAAAGCCGTTGATCAGTTTAGCCTCGTGATCCTTCCCTCGAGTCTGGGCGAGATCGTCGCGTTCGGCGAAGCTTTGATCGCTTGCTCGAAGACTTCCGAATCTTTTTCTGCTTTGTCGGCGGGGATCAAGACCTTGGCGTCTTTCAGCATCGTGTAGCCGTCGCCGCCGCCGACCAGGAAGTTGGAAGTGGCGATCGTGTAAACGGCGTTCGGATCGATCGGCTTGCCGCCCACAGTTGCTTCGACTACCCGCTGTCCGGGAAGTTTGCTCGCATCAAACTTAAATTTCATTCCCGAAACCTGCGGAAATCGCCCGGGTTCGTTGTCCTCGCGGCTCCGCGCCACGCCGTGTTCAAGAACTTCCAAAAGCTTCGTCCCGGAGACCTCGATCTTTACGATCGGGTTATTGAACGGAAGTATCGAGAGTACGTCGCGCTTGGTCAACACGCCCGGGTTGTACAACAGGTCGGCGCGGATCGACCCGCCATTCACAAAACCGATATCGGCTCCAGTGACGCTGCGATAGGCGTCAGCGATAAAGTTTCCGACATTCGTCTCTCTAGTGCGGCTCGAATAGGAAAGCGCGTCTAACGGAACGCTGGTGGCTCCAATCCTGACCGAAAGTTGCTCGATAAGGTCCTTATATTTGGCGATGACAGGTGCGAACTCAGGCGCGTCGGGAACCGAGTCATTGACCGGAATTATCTTCCAATCCATGCTCACCATCTTTCCGGTTTTCTTGTCTATGAACAGATCGAACCTTCCCACCTCGCGAGCGTCGGCGGTCATTTTGAAGATCGGCGTGCCGTTTGCCGACGATTGCAAAAGCGTATGCTCGTGGCCGCCGAGTATGAGGTCAAAATCAGCGCACCACGATACCTTCTTGTCCTGCGACATGAACATATGAGTGAGTCCGATGATCGTGTTCGCACCGACCGCTTTCATTTTCGGCACAAGTGTTTTTGCGGTTTCGCAGAAATCGGTGACCTGAATATGGGGCTCCATTGACGAAGTTTCCTTTGCTTCCGGAAGCAGAAGTCCGACGATCCCGATCTTGACACCGCCGATCTCGCGGATAACGAATGGCGGCGTATCACCAAAAAGTTTGCCTGTCTTGATATCGATCACATTCGCGCCGAGCCAGGTAAAAGTTGACTCCTTCATCCTCTTCAAAAGTTCATCGGATTTGATATCAAATTCGTGGTTACCAAATACCGCGTAATCCAAACCGAGCACGTTCCATGCATCGATCATCTGAGCGCCGCGATACGTTCGCGATTCGACCGAGGGCGAGAGCGTATCGCCCCCCAACGTAAAAAGCGTGTTCGGGTTTTCCTTTACCACCTCGTTTCGAATGCTCCTGACACGCGCCAACCCGCCGAGCTTGCCGCCCTCAACCGATATGAACTGATATGTGTCATTGACGTGAAGGATCGTCACCCGGACAGTCTCTGTGTTCTGCGCAACGACAGCTAGATCGCAAAAAAGGATGAGAAAGAATAAAAGGCCGCTAATTCTCATTTGTTTGATCGTCTTTCCGTACGGTCAGATGCGTTCGTGCCTCCCAGATCTCAGGGAAAAACTTCTTCGTTAGCGTTTTCGCCAGATAACCGACGCCTTCGGAGCCGCCTGTTCCGCGTTTCATTCCGAGCATTCGCTCAACCATCAGGACGTGATGCGCCCGCCACAGTGCGATGTTCTCATCATGATCGACCAGAAGGTCCTGCATATTATATTGCTCCGGAAATCTATCGGGAGTCGTGAGTATCTCAAGCACCGTCCCCACACGCTCTTCGTGTGTTTCGGTCTTCATTCCGCCGCGCTCAAGCAAGGCCCAAAATGCGTCGGCGAGGCTCGGCTCCGCGAAGCGTTCGCTCAGCCGGCGGTATGCAAATTCATCGTTCCGAAATGTTTCAAGGATCTTCTCGTCCTTTGCACCCGAAACGAATTCAAGCTCACGAAACTGCATCGATTGAAATCCGCTTGCCGGATTCAGCTTATCGCGAAATTCGAGAAAGCCGATCGGCGCCATTGTCTCCAGCAGGTGGATCTGCGTCACGAGGATCTTCTCGATCGTCGTGAGGGCCCGCAGACTGTGGTTAGCGCGAAACATCCGGCCCTGGCCGATCCACTGGATCGTCGCGTCGATCTCGTGGAGGACCTGCTTGAACCAAAGCTCATAAGTCTGATGGATGATTATGAAGAGCAGCTCGTCATGACTCTGAGGCTGAGAAAGTGTTTCCTGGAGTGCGATCAGCTCTGGGACCTTTAAGTATTTATTGTATGAAAGCGGGGGCTCCTTGCCGTATTGCTGCGACATAAAATAGCGAAAATTAGCGTTTAGAACTTTGCTCAATCATCAGCTATTGCTGAATTTATGTCAATTTTTAGCACTTTTTTGAAAATGCGGTCGAAAGTGCTTGACAGATGTATTAAATGCCTGTAAATTCTCATTTCGTCATCCACAAAAAACACGCCAAAAAGCGGAATATCTTGCAGTTTAAGATTTTGTTGTTTGTTTGGAATGAGATGTCCAAATGAAAGATTTAACTGCTTGCACGTCGGGTCTCGATAGGGGATTGGTGTGCGAGCTATTTTTTTTGCTGCGTTTCCCACAGCAACACTGAACTTGATTTACCGAAGTTACTCAGGAGGAATTACTGAACATGTCTAAAACGGTAGGAATGGTCAAATGGTTCAACAATGCCAAAGGCTACGGATTTATCGAGCAGCCTGGTGAACAGGATATTTTCGTTCACTACAGCGCGATATCCGGCGATGGATACAAAACATTGATCCAGGGGCAGGAAGTTGAATTTGAGGTTACCAATGGCCCCAAGGGACCTCAGGCCGAGAATGTGACGAAAGTCGCGTGAGCCGGGATTTTATCTGACCGTTATTCCTTCTCCGTCAGGATCGGCAGACATTAAAACAAAAAATGCGAACCTCTCAGGCTCGCATTTTTTTTTCGCTTTTTTCAGCTTTTAGATCAGCTCTTCACCGCGGGCCTTCAGGCTTCGCCGCCAAAGCTCACGGTAGGATGTGAACCGCGAGACGAGCGTATTCAGCTTGTAGCGCTGTGCGTAAGAGAGCCCGCGATCGTCCGCTATGCGCTTGATGTTTGATTCAAGGCGAGCGCGAGCCTCGAGTGGCGGCCGTTTCGATGAGCCGTTAAAATAAATATCAAAGTCTATCTTAAGCTTCCGGATCGCATCCTCGAGCCTCAGGATCTCCTGATCGACCGACGCCGATATCTCCAAACGTGAAGATGTCTCGCGATAAAGTTTGTTTCCTATTGGGCGCATTGGATATTTGGATGAGCAGAGAACGTAAAGATAGCCGCTAATTAAAATAAATCTACAAAGTACGCACGATTCCTGAAAAATAGTTCTCGAATCGGCTAGAATCGAACCGTGTCAAAAACAAAGGATCAAGATGGCGGCCGGCGAGCAATGCCGTCGATAGACGTGATCCTCAAGACGAAAACAGCCCGGGAACTCGAGAGTAAGCTCGGCCGGGATCAAGCGTTGGCCCTTGTACGCTCGGTCACTGAGAAGGTCAGGAGCGAGCTTGTCGATCATCCCGAAAACGGCTCCCGCGATTCGATTATATCTGATATTGACGATCGGTTAAGAGACGAGATCGCCATCAGATGGCGCAGCCGCCAACAGCGAGTTATCAATGCGACAGGCGTTGTCGTTCACACAAACCTCGGCCGCTCTCGGCTTTCACCAGAAGCAGTTGACGCTATCGTCGCGTCAGCCGGATATTGCAATCTCGAGTACGATTTGACGACTGGTGAGCGGGGCCGACGTGGAGAGTCTGCGGAAAAACTCTTGGCGGATCTCGTCGGCGCCGAAGATGCGGTCATTGTAAACAATTGTGCTGCAGCGGCGTTTCTCGTGCTTTCGACGTTCGCAAACGGCGGCGAGGTCATTGTTTCACGCGGCGAATTGGTCGAGATCGGTGGGGATTTTCGCATTCCGGATGTGCTCGAACAATCGGGAGCGATCCTGAGGGAAGTCGGCACCACAAACCGAACGAAGCTCGCCGACTATGAGCGCGCGATCTGTGATGATACGAAGCTTATTCTTCGCGTCCACCCATCGAATTTTCGCATCACCGGCTTTACCAGCACGCCCGCCCTTTCCGAGCTTTCGGAATTGGCCGTAAAACGGGGATTGTTGCTTTTCGAGGACGCGGGTTCCGGGGCGCTCGTGGAACTTTCGCGGATCGGACTGGATGAGCCCGTAATCAGCGGATCGATCAAGGCAGGCGCGGACCTGGTCTCGTTCAGCGGCGACAAACTGATGGGAGGAACACAGGCAGGAATGATCGTCGGTCGAAGACATTTGATCGAGCGTCTCCGCAGGAACCCACTTTATCGAGCGTTGCGTCCCGATAAGCTTTCCTACGCGGCTATCGAAGCGACCATGAAGGCTTTTGCCAAGGGAACGGCGTGGGAGAGCCTCCCGGTGCTACAGATGCTTGGAATGACGGCCGACGAGATCGGAAGCCGTGCGCGTAATGTTGTCGACCGGGTAGTTCGACAAACCGGATCGGTATCTCAGTTTGAGGTTGTTTCCGGGCATTCCGCGGTCGGAGGCGGCGCGGCGCCGGACGTCGAGCTCCCCACGGTCCTCATTGCAGTAACCGGAAATGCCCCGGCTGAGGTGTTTGCAGAAAGATTGCGTAAAGCGAACCCACCGGTGATCGCCCGCATTGCCGACGAACGTGTGCTCATCGATCTTAGAACGGTTTCGCCGGATGAGGAACCGGAGTTAATAGAAGCCCTTTCTTCGCTCGCAAACTGATCAGCTATTGCTTGCGGCAAAATCCGACATGAACTCGACAAGCCGATCGACACCCGCCTTGGGAAACGCATTGTAGATCGACGCTCGGACTCCGCCAACCGAGCGGTGGCCGCGAAGGCCACTCATACCAAGGTCTTCGGCTTCGGCACAGAATTTTTCATCCAGTTCAGTGGTCGGTAATTGAAAGGTGACGTTCATCATAGATCTGGCGCCTCGCTCGGCCCGTCCAGCATAGAATCCGTCGCTTGAATCGATCGCGCTGTATAAGGTCGCGGCTTTTTCAGCATTCATCTTTGCGATCGCGCTAACACCGCCGAGATCTCGAAGCCAGTCGCATACAAGACTGATCAAATAGACCCCCCACGTATTCGGGGTGTTCGGCATCGAGCCGTTCTCCGCGAAGCTTCGGTAATCGAGCAGAGTATGCTGGCCTGCGGGAACACGTTCAAGAAGCTCGTCGTTGATTATCACGACCGTAACGCCGCTTGGGCCAATATTCTTCTGCGCTCCGGCGTAGATCATCGAGTAACGTGATATGTCGAACGCTTTCGAAAGGATGTTCGACGAAGCGTCGCATATCACTGGGGCTCCGGCGCCAAGGAGGTCGTACTTGAATTCAACACCGTCGATAGTTTCGTTAGAGGTGTAGTGGATGTACGAAGCGGTTGGTGAGAATTCTAATTGACCCTGCTCAGGGACTGTGCGATACCCGCCGGGCTTTCCGTCGTAGATCACATTGATGTCACCACACCGACGAGCCTCGAGAAATGCTTTTTCTCCCCATGCTCCGGTAACGACGTAATCCGCCGTGCCGCCGGGGGGCATGAAATTCATCGGGACCAGAGAGAACTGCAGCGATGCCCCGCCCTGCATGAACAACACTCGATAATCATCCGGCAACTCAAGCAGATCTCGAATTCCTTCCTCCGCGTGTGAAAGGATTTCCCCGAATTTTTCCGAGCGGTGGCTCATTTCCATCACGCTCATGCCCGAACCGTTCAGCGAAAGCATTTCGTCACGGGCGCGCTCCAGAACCGGCATCGGCAGGACGCCGGGGCCCGAACTAAAGTTAAAGATCCGTTTGTCTGTGTTCATTCTTCAATAGAATACCCGTATATCCGTCACGAATCGATGCCCGGTCGACTCTACGCAGTTTCGGTTCGAGTTTTCGCCGATTTTGAGATAATATTCTTATAAAATCAGGAACTCGCGTCCCAGGTTTTGCATCGAACTGTTCAATGCGGCATTAAGGCGCAACGCGGGTGCGGAGGTATTTTTCGTATGTCAAAACATGGCTTATTCGGCTTTTTACTTGCTTGCACGGGGACGCTGTTCGTTTTCAGCGGCCCGGCATTTTCTCAAACAGCTCCGGTCCGCGGCGTTGTGAAACTTCAGCAAACCGACGGCTCGAAAGTACCGGTTGCCGATGCCCTGGTTGAACCGTTTCGGGTCGATGTCGATTCCGGTAAGGCCCCATCGACAAAGACGAACAAGAATGGAGAGTTCAGCTTTGCCGGGTTTGGGCCCGGCCAGAAATTTGTGCTTTCCGTCAGCGGAGCCACGATCTCGCCGGCGATCTCGCCCGCCGTTCAGGCTGGGATGGAATCGGTCGAGATACTTGTATTCCCCGGTGACGGCAAGTCTTTGACCGAAGCCCAGGTTCGAGCCGCGGCAAAAGAATCTCCGCAGGGTGTCTCAACGGCCTCCGACGTTGACCGTAAGAAAATAGAGGCCGAAAACGCAAAAATTATCGAGAAGAATAAGAAAGCGGAAGATACAAACAAGATCGTCAATGCGTCTTTGAAAGACGGCGACACAGCGTTCAAAGCGAAGGACTACGCGACCGCGATAGCAAAATTCGATGAGGGGATCGCGGCTGATCCGGAGTTTGAAGGGAGCGCACCAGTATTGTGGAATTACAAAGGCGTCGCTCTGAAAACTCGGGCCTTCGAGGCATATCAACGAGCGGCGAAGCTCGAAGGGACGGAAAAGGCAGCAGAAATGGATAAAGCCAAGGCCGATTTTCAGGCGTCGCTCGATGCATATGAGCGCGGTCTAAAGATCCTCGCGGCAGCGCCGAAGGGCGCGGACGCCGCGGCCCAGGCTGGCCTGGACAAGACCAAGGCCATGATCCTTGGAAACTACATCGAGTCCTACAGGCTGATCGTAAGGACCAAGGCCGATGTCTCAAAGGCAAAGGAGGCCGGTCCAATATATGCACAGTATCTTGCGGTTGAAACGGATCCTGCGAAGAAGGTCAGCGCGCAGCTTGCACTCGGCGACATTATGCGGGAGGCCGGCGAATCTGAGCCGGCGATAGCGGCCTATCGGGTGGTCCTGGAATCTCAGCCCGAGAATCCGGATGCTCTGGCCGGTATCGGACTTTCGCTGTTCAATGTTGGTGTGGTTGAGGACAACAAGGCGAAAATGCAGGAGGGCCTGAATATAATGCAGAAGTTTGCGGACACGGCGCCTGATACGCATCCGTTGAAAGGCAGCGTCAAGGAAGCCGTTGAGTATTTGAAGACTGAGCAGAAACTTGCTCCGCAAAAGACTACGACGCCCCCAAGAAAACGCCCATAGACGTCGGGAAAGTTTTTTGGTAACGTGCGTAACGCCATTGGTGTTACGCACTTTTTATTATGAAATATATTGTCAGGCCGTCGACTGAACAAGATCTTCCGGCGGTTCTTGAATTAATGCGGGAGTTTGCCGAGTACGAGAAGCTCGCCGCGTACCTTGAGATCACGGAGTCGAAACTTCATGAGGCTATGTTCGGCAGAAACGGGTTTGTCGAAGGACTCATGGCGATTAACGACGGTGAGAGAGCGGGTTACGCGATCTTCTATCCGTGCTTCTCAACCTTTCGCGGTCAAAAGGGCTTCTTCCTTGAAGACCTGTACGTGTCTGAAAAACATCGGGGCAAAGGCCTCGGTGAGCTTATGCTCAGGAAGATCGCGGTTCTGGCTAGGTCACGCGGGTTCGAGCGCATTGATTTTCAGGTACTTGAGTGGAACAAATCAGCGATAGGTTTCTACGAAAAGTTGGGCGCCGAACGCGCAGACGACGAGCGGCACTTAAAGCTTACTGACGGAGCCTTTGCCAGACTAGCAGCCGTGGCGTGAAGTGAGGGCTTGAAATTGTCACAAATTCCCCTTCTATGGTGTTTCTATATCGTACGGCGATCGTCCAAACAATTTCAGTTAATTTCGGAGGCTATTTGATGCAGAGAAACATTTTACACAAGTTAAGCGGTATTGCTGCCGCATTTATTATGCTCGCTTTCATTTGGTGCCCTATCGCTGCTCAGTCGAGCATTACGGGTGAATGGGAAGCGAGCGTAAAGGAAAAATCTCCTGACAAGATCCACCTTTCCTTTGAGCGTCGCACCCCGAACGGCAAACACCAGAACGGTTCGAGCTACGCTTTCAGCGAACTACAGGGGCTAACGCGTGAACAGGCTCAGAACGGGAAGGTGAGCTTCAGGCTGGTCCGCGACGCAGGCACCATCGAATGCGAAGGCACATTTGTGAACGGAAAGGGCTCCGGCACATTTACCTTCGTACCCAATCGCGGGTTTGTCGATGCAATGCGAAGCCGGGGCTTTGATTTCGAAAAGCAGTCCAATAAGAACCATGATCATCCCGAAACCCTGGACGAGAAATTGCTGACGGCCGCGATGCTCAACGTGACAGTCGCTTTGGCCGATGACCTTCGGACCGCCAATTTTCCGAACCTCGATGTAGGCGACCTTTTCAAGGCCGCGATCTTCAAGATCGACGGGAAATTTATGGCGGAGATGAAGGCAACGGGTTTCCCGAATCTCGGAATGGAAGAGCTTGTAAAGGCCCGAATATTCAAGATCGATGCTGAATTCGTCCGAAATATCAAGGACATGGGTTACGGAACGAACGACTTTGAAAATCTGGTCAAGTACAGCATCTTCAAGGTAACGCCTGAGTTTCTGGCGGACATGAAGGCGGAAGGGCTTACAAACCTGTCAGCGGAAGATGTCGTTAAGCTGCGGATCTTTAAGATCGATGCGGGGTTCGTAAGACAGGCCCGCGCCGAGGATCCGAACATGACGATCGAAGATATGGTGCAGATGAAGATCGGCGTGAGACGCAAATCGAATTGATTCGATCCTCAATTTCCTCCTCTACAGGCCGGTCGATACCGGCCTTTTTCTTATTCGAATTGCTTTTTGAATTCTTCAAACTCCATTCGAAACGCGGCAAGGTCGTCAGCGATCCGTTTGATCTCGGCGGATAGATCGTCTTCGTTGTGCGACGGCGGAATACGTGCATCCAAGGGCCGCGCTTTCAGATCGGCCTCAACCTTCCCGGACAAAAGGTGAGCGTACCGCGCCTCTTTCTGCCCCGGCTGGCGTTCGAGCTTGATAACAAGAGGTTCTTCGCGTTTAGCAAGCTCGTCGAGCGTCTCCTGAACTTCGCCAAGGCCGGAGAATTCGTAAAGCCGGTCCGACCGCCCCCGCAGCTCGCCAATGGTTTGCGGCCCGCGAAGCAGTAGCAGCGTTATCACTGCGACCCCCGGCGGTTCTAACTCGAAAACGCCCGGAAGCATATGCTTGTATTTCACCGTCCGGCTTGTGCTGCCGTGAAATGTGTAGACCAGGTTCTTTTCGCGCAGACTGTCGATCGCGCCGAGTATCACGGTCTCGTCCATCGACATCACCGGGCCGCGGTTACTCTTTTGATTACACGCCGCGATCAGCGCGTTAAGCGTCAGCGGATAATACTCCGGCGTCGTGAGCTGTTTTTCGACAAGGCTGCCGAGTACGCGTGCTTCGGTTTCATTTATCAGGACCGGCATATTCTTTACACGATATTACAATCTTTGCTTCATCTGCGACTTTGCGTGAGAATCGTTCCGTGACGATGGAGATCTTAGTAGCACGAACGGACGCTGATATCGAAAACGCGTATGCCCGGCTTTCGGGCTCGGAGACGCTCGGCTGTGATACGGAAACATCCGGTCTGACGGCGAAATACGGAAGGTTGTTTTCGATACAGTTTTCAGACGGCTCTTTTAACTCGCTCGTCCCCATCAGCGAAGGTGTCAAACTCGGCAAACTCGCCGAGCTTCTCGCGAACGACCGGATCATAAAAATCTTTCACAATGCGAAATTCGATCTTGAGTTTCTGTCGGCCGCAGGTATGGAGACTCGAAATATTTTCGATACGATGATCGCTGAGAAAGTTCTCACTCGCGGGGCGAACCAGTCGTCCTCGCTTGCGGAGACGCTTTATCGATATTTCGCTGTCGATCTGGATAAATCACAGCGGACGAAGTTCCACCGAAAATGGAACGGGATCTGGACCGACGAGCTCGTTGCGTACGCCCTGTCTGACGTCGTGCATCTTCCGGCGCTCAGGAATAGCCAGGTCGAGTGGCTCGAAAACCTGGGCCTGAGTGAGGAATTCCGCCTTCAAATGACTAAATTAACCGGATAAATGGCCGTTTGTCGGCGAATAATGGTCATTCGTCGAGAAATAATGGTCATTTGTCGAGAAATAATCGTCATTTGCCGGCGAATAATGGTCGTTTGTCACGGAATAATGGTCATTCGTCGAGAAATAATGGTCATTTGTCGGCGAATAATGGCCGTTTGTCACGGAATAATGGTCATTAGTCAAGGAACAATCACCACCTGTGAAACGCTGGGTGCCCTTCCTTGACCGCTACAAAGGTTCCGCGGCAAGTATCGCAGACCTTTCCGCCTGCAATGAGTTCGGCCTCAACCGTCGCTCTGTCGTCGGTTGATTCGACAATTCGTGCCTTCAACGTGATCGGGCCATCCACCGGGGTCGGACGAAGGAGTTTTACGTGAAAATCGGCGGTGACGGTACATGGTGCCTGCGTATCGCCACGCTTTTTCATCAGGTGGTGCGCTGCGGCCCAATTGGAATGGCAATCTAATAACGCCCCGATGATGCCGCCATTTAATACGCCGGGAAACGCCTGGTGGTGCGGTTCGGCGTGCCACTCCGCAACAAACTCATCGCCCTCGGCAAAACTGCGAATCCGCAAACCCTTCTCGTTCTTCGGCCCGCATCCGAAACAGATGCCGTCCGGTGAGTAGGTCTCTTGAATTGATCTTTCGGTGTTCATTTCAGAAAGTTTATCTCCGGAATAACTGAAAACTGAAAAGTGAAAGCTGAAAATGAGAATTCTTGCGTTTCAGTTCTTAGTTTCCAGTTTTCACTTTCTCCGGAAATATCGTAAATTTATCACGCTCATTTTGAAGACTCTATGCTGACACTTCTCGCCGTCGTTTTCCTCGCCTGGCTGGTTCTCGGCTATTTCGGTTACGGACGCTGGATCGCAAAGCAGTTTGCATTGGACGACCGCCGAACGACACCCGCGAACGACCTGAATGACGGTGAAGACTACATCCCCACGCGGCCGTTCTATTTGTTTGGGCAGCATTTCTCTGCGATCGCGGCGGCCGGGCCGATCGCGGGGCCGATCATCGCATGCGTTGCGTTCGGGTGGCTGCCGTGCCTACTCTGGATAGCCCTCGGCGTCGTACTGATCGGCGCGCTTCATGATTTTTCCGCGCTTACAGCATCCGTGCGGCACAGTGCCAAAAGCGTTGCCGAGATCACTCGCGACCGATTAGGCATCGGCGCGGGACGGGCGATGATGGCGTTCATATGGATCGCGCTGGTTTACGTGACGGTTGCGTTTACCGACATTACGGCAGGCACTTTTGTTTCCGGTGACGAGGCGCTGGCGGGCGAAACCAGTTTTAATGCTGGAGGTGCTGTGGCCTTAGCGAGCGTGCTCTATCTTTGTCTTTCGGTTTTGCTAGGTCTTGTTGAACGATTCATCAAACCGCCGCTTTGGCTTTCGACGATCATCTTTGTTCCCGCAACGTTCGCGCTTGCATTCATCGGGGCGCAGTATTCGCATTTGCTGAACTTCGATCATCAGACTTGGGCGTTCCTGATCCTGATCTACTGTGTCGTCGCTTCGCTCGTTCCCGTGTGGGCGCTCCTCCAGCCGCGTGGCTATCTCGGCGGGTTTGTACTGTACACTGCGATCGCAGTCGGCATCATCGGGATCTTTTTTGGCGGTTATTCGATACAGCAGCCGGCGTTCAAATCGTTTGACGTCGGCGGAATGACGGGCATGCTTTTTCCGTTCCTGTTCGTCACCATCGCCTGCGGGGCGTGCTCGGGATTTCACGGCCTGGTATGTTCGGGTACCACTTCAAAACAACTCGATAAGGAATCGCACGCACAGCCGGTCGGATACGGCGGGATGTTGGCGGAAGGATTTGTCGCATTCATCGCGCTTGTTACCGTAATGATAGCTTCAAGCGACGCCCTGATAGGCGCGGATGGCAAAGCGCTTCCGGCCGGGAAGATATACGGCAACGGGATCGGAAATTTTCTTACCATCCTCGTCGGCGAACAGAACCTGAAGTTTGCGATCACATTTGGCGCGATGGCGTTCTCGACGTTTGTTTTCGATACGCTCGACGTAACGATGCGGCTCGGCCGGTATCTGATGCAGGAGCTCACTGGAATGACCGGCCGGGTCGGCGCTATATTGGGGACGCTCGTCACGGTATCGGTCCCGTTCGTTCTTTTGTTTTTCGCAAAGCCCGGATCGTGGGTCGAGTTTTGGACTCTGTTCGGCGCGTCTAACCAACTCCTCGCCGCACTGACGCTGCTTTCTATCACGGCGTGGCTCTACAAGGCGCGCCGACGCATTGCTTTTACACTCATCCCAATGTTTTTCGTTCTTATCATCACCCTTTGGGCTTTGGGAACGATGGTCTATGTAAACCTGGAGACCAGCACCGGCCTCGATATAAAAATGATCAATGCACTCGCGTCGATAGCATTGATCGGACTCGCCATTTTTCTGGTGGTAACGGCTTGGGTTAAAAGCAGGTCGATCGAGGTCGCGGAGCCCCCGTTGGAGGTCTTATGAGACTTAGCGCGGTATCTTGTCCAGCGTCCGGGTTGTTTGATCGGTGACACTCGCGGGCTCGCGAAATTCCTCGAGCTGGTTAGTTGAACGCGGAGGTAGTTCGCTAAATTGCTTCGCTTCGGGCAAACGCCTTCGTCCCAGATCTGCATCGATCAATTTCGTGATCTGCCGCATTAGCATAAAGCAAATGCCGAAAAGAACTCCGAGATAAACAACCCCAAAAATCAGCACTGGTCCGAAGTTTGGGATCTTATCAAGCAAAACAGCCGAGAGGCCAACAAGAATGCCGAGGCCGGCGGTTCCGATAATGATCAGGGCCGTGATCAGCGACGTGAGCGGCGAATCGTCTTCGTTCTTTATTCGCGCGCCGCAGCCGTTGCAGAATTTGAGGGAATCGTCGATCTGCTTGCCGCAGCGTGAACAAAACATCGTCAGAATTGTCGTTGTCCTATAGTCATTTCGTCAAGGGTTCGCGTCGTATTGTCAGTTACGCTCGCGGGCGATTGCGTCGGCTCCGTAAGCTGCGCCGTTGTTGCGGGCCTTATATAAGCCGGTTCGGAGTGCCGAAGCTCGGCTATCTTATCCCTTGCCAATACGCGAGCCTGCCAAAACAGCATCATGCAGATCACAACCAATGCCCCAAAGTAAACGAGGGTAATGCCGAACAGGACGTCGCCTGTGATCCCATTTCTTACAAGCACTAACAGCACGAAGATGAACGCGACAACGCCGACGCCGACCGTGTTGCCAACAATAACAAGAGGGTTTGTTCGGACCGACCCCCGCTTAGATTCCTCGACAACACGCCGGCCGCATCGGCTGCAGTAATTCAGCCCGGTTTGTATCTCGGAGGCGCAGCCTGAACAGTACATAATCGTCTACTTACTTTCGATCATCAGATCATCCAGTGCTCGTGTCGTATGGGAAGTAACGCTGTCGACTGGTTCAAGGTGCTCTTCAAGCTGGGCGGTGGTTTTCGCATAGAGCGGCGCTGGGGACAATTCGCTGCTATTCCTGGCCAGCTTTGCGTCGATCAATTTCGGAACCTGTCTTAGTAAGGCAAAACAAATTCCGAATACGGTTGCAAGATACGCGACCGCGATGATCCCAATAACCTGCGGAATTACCTCACCCCGCAGCAACACGGCGACCAACGCGACCAGAATTCCAAACCCAAGTACCGCGGTGAAGAAGATCGTCGTCAGAATGTAGTGGAGCATCTTACCCGGAGTGCCGTGCTCGTCGTCCTCCTTAGCAACCCTTTCACCGCAGCTATTGCAGTAGTTGAGTTTTTCGCTGACCGAATTGCCGCAGTTTGAACAGTACATAACACGTTTAAGATTTTACCGGGCCGATCTTTTCTTCGAGCCAGTTCGTCAGGTCTTCGAGAGTTCCGATCAGGATAGGCTTTCCCTGCCACGCCTTTATTGCGAGGACAACGAGCATCACTGTCGCAAGGATCCCAAAGATGAGGCTGCCGAGGTTGGCGAGATCGGAGACATTACTAACGATACCGAGAATAGTGGTTACGATCAGGATGCCGACATGAGCAGCAAGGCCCTGGGCCGCGTGAAACCTGACCTTTGTTTCCTCCTTGGGGAGGACGAGAAGAAGCACAAGACCCGCCACCAACCCTATCCAGAACGGGACATACGGCAAAGCGATAAGCCATTTTTCAGGGAGACCTACCTTTGCGACCTTCCGATCCCGCGTGTCAACGAGCGGCGCCGGAGGCTGATATACCGGAGCGACAGGCCCGCTTTGAAAGGTGAATGAATTTAACTGGGCGCCTTCGAAACGACGTGTGTCTTCTTCAGTTACACTCGGCGGGGGCGCCGGGTGCTCGGCGGTCTTGTACCGTGAGCCGTTTGGAGAAGTATATGGCGACGCCGGAACCGGATTTGCCGCCGCCGACTTCGCCTTCTCCGGGAACTCGGGATCCAGCGGATTTGTGTCGAATTTTTTCGGCATTGCAAGGGTATTTTACGATAGGTTGGATGGATTAGTTCAATGAAATGAGCGGGGCCTCATTCATCCTTGTCCAGGAACATGAGGCCGACCACCACGAGCGAGGCTGCAATCACAAATGATGCGATTCCTGCATAATCCCAGTGATT
>DATFEW010000120.1:0-5280 GCA_035250805.1 Pyrinomonadaceae bacterium | reverse complement strand
GCGCTTAAAACTGTTGCCGCCCGGCTCGAAGGTTCGAATATTAAGGTCGCAGCCCAGGATTGCGCGGCACAAAACGAATTCGGCGCCCACACGGGCGAGGTCGCGCCGTCGATGCTAAAGGATGCCGGATGTACGCACGTGATCATCGGACATTCGGAGCGGCGTCAGTTTTACGGCGAGACTGACGATTCGGTCAACAACAAAGTGAAAGCGGCATTGGCGTCAGGCCTTTATGCGATCGTTTGTGTTGGTGAGCAACTCACCGAAAGGGAGGCCGGCAATGCGGAATCTGTCGTGAAAGCGCAGTTGATTGCTGGCTTAAATGGTTTGACAGTAAGCGACCTGGAACGTATCATAATCGCTTACGAGCCTGTCTGGGCGATCGGTACGGGTAAAACCGCCACGCCTGAACAGGCTCAAGAAATGCATGGATTCATAAGACGCGTTTTATCCGAGACTCATGGCATGGGCGCCGCGGATTCGATAAGGGTCTTGTACGGCGGTTCGGTTAAACCGGACAACATCGTAGAGTTGATGGCACAGGACGATGTGGACGGAGCGCTCGTCGGCGGAGCAAGCTTGGAAGCCGAAGGCTTTGCTAAGATAGTGAATTATAAGTAGGTCAAAATGTTGTTATACGTCCTTTACGGGTTATTTTTTCTCTCTTGCCTGGTGCTGATTTCCTCGGTATTGCTTCAGCCAGGTAAGACGGATGCCGGTGCGCTGTTTACGAGCAATATTTCGAATGCGGCGTTCGGGCCGCGGGGAACAGTTTCCGTTCTTTCGAGAATTACGATCGTTGCTGCGAGCGTTTTTATGGTGACGGCACTCATGATCTCGATGCCTGCTCTTCAGGGTAACGTTTCGGTGCTTCAGAGCGTAACGGAAGGTCCCGCTGAAGCTCCTGCTGAACTCCCCGCGGCACCGCCCTCAGAACCGAATCCCGGTCCTCCGGCAAATCGATAGCTCTTTCTAAATCAGGCTCAGGTGGCGTAATTGGTAGCCGCGCACGTTTGAGGGGCGTGTGGAGTAATCCGTGCGAGTTCGAGTCTCGCCCTGAGCACCATATCAATTGACTATCATTGTCCCTGTTCCTTCGTCGGTAAACACCTCCGAAAGGATCGTATTCCGCATCGAACCGCTCATGATGTGAGCTGAATGAACCCCGCGCTGCAAAAGGGAAATTAGGTTTTGCAGTTTCGGGATCATTCCACCCGTTGCGGTCCCGTTAAAAATCATCTCTTCGGCCTCGGACAAACTTAGACGATCAATCTTCGTCGTTTCGTCATTCGGATCAGCATAAATTCCATTGACATCCGAAAGCAGCAGGAGTTTTTCTGCTTTGAGGTTCACTGCAATTTCCGCGGCGATCGTGTCGGCGTTGATGTTGTAGATCTTTCCCTCATCGTCAGCGCCGAGCGAAGAGATAACAGGAAGATACCCGCCGTCGAGCAGGAGGTTCACGAGATGAACATCGACATCGACTATGTCACCAACATGGCCGAAATCAACCTCTTCCGTTTCACCCGTCGCCCTATCGACGACAACCTCTTTCGGAGGCCGTCGAACGGCCTTGATCACGCCGCCGTCGATACCCGATAAACCTACTGCTTCGACACCGCGATGCCGGAGTGCCGAAAGGATCTCGGTATTTATCTTCCCGCGGAAGATCATTTTAGCGAGGTCGAGCGTGTCATCGTCAGTAACGCGGCGGCCTTCGATGACCGTTTGCACAACTCCTAGTTTTTTGGCAAGCTCCGATAACTGCTTCCCGCCGCCGTGAATGACGCAGACGCGGATCCCGACCTGATGCAGCAAAGCAAGCTCTTCGGCTAGAGAAACGAGGATCGACTTATCTTCGGTGACCTTACCGGAAAACTTTACGACGAATGTCTTTCCTTTGAAATGCTGTATGTAGGGAAGTGCCTCGCGCAAAAGATCGAGCGTTTCGATGTTCATTTCATCAACTCCGTTATTATTGCCTTTTGAACGTGCAAGCGATTTTCTGCCTGATCGATCACGACCGATCTTGCGGAATCTATCACACTGTCAGTGACGATCACGTTTCGTCGAACAGGAAGGCAATGCATAAAGATCGCGTTGTTCGTCCGAACCATTTTCAGTTCGTCCACGATCCATTTCCCGCGGTATTGGGCGCGTTCACAAATGTCGGATTCGGCATTGCCGTAGAACCTTTTGCCGCCCCAGCTTTTTGCGTATACGACGTTCACGTTTTCGAATGCGGCGTCCACCTCGTTCGTGAATTCCACGCTTCCACCGTTTGTTGAAGCCTGTTTCTTGATCTCTTCAACCAGCTCATCATCAAGTTCGTAACCTTTCGGATGCGCGATACGCAGATCGTGGCCAAACTGGGCCGCGGCCAGTGCAAAGCTGTTCGGCACCGCCATTGGCAGAGGTTTCGGGTGCCATGCCCAAGTTAAGAGCACCTTCGTTTTCTTATCACCCAACTTCTCTCGCATCGTCATCATATCCGCCATTGCCTGACACGGATGATGCATTGCCGATTCCAGATTGATGATCGGCACGCGCGCGTATTTCGCAAATGCATTCAGGATCGGATCTTTCCGTTCGGTATCCCAGGCCTTCAACTCGGCGAACGTACGGACGCCGATGGCGGAAACGTATCGCTCCAGAACCCGAACAAACTCTTTCAAATGCTCGGTCTTGTCTGCATCCATGACGACACCCTCACGATGTTCGAGTGTCCAGGATGTGGAACCCGGTTCAAGGATCACCGAATTCCCACCAAGTTCGTAGATCCCGACCTGCATTGATGCTCGTGTGCGCAAACTGGGATTAAAGAAAACAAGCGCAACGGACTTGCCGTCCAGTGGTCTTCCAATGTCGTTTCCAGATTTGATTCCGATCGCGCGTTGGATAAGAGAATCAAGGTTCGAATCTTCAAAATCAGAGGTAGTGAGAAAATTAGTCATTTAATGCCTGAACAAACTGATCGACCCCCCATGGCGAAACACAGAGTGGCGGTAAAAGCCTCAACACTTTCGCGTTGCTCGACGTGCCGGTAATGATCTTGCACTCCAACAAGCGGGCATGGATCGGCGAGCACGCGGCGTCAAACTCGATCCCCAGAAGACATCCTTTGCCGTGGACCGCGACCACACCATTCACATCCGGAAGCGCATCTCGCAGATGCTTCTCAACCGCCTTCGCCGTATCGATCATCCCATCATTTTCTATCGCCTCCAGCGTAGCCAAAACGGCAGCCATTGCGATCATCCCGCCACCGAAAGTTGTACCGAGATCGTTTTCTTTGATCGAAAACGAAACGTGCTCGTTAACCAAACACGCGCCGACAGGAATGCCGCTGCCCAGACTCTTTGCGAGCGTTACAATATCCGGCTCAACGTTATCAGCAAGATCGCTGCCAGCAAAAAACCAGTTTCCCGTTCGGCCGATGCCGGTTTGAACCTCGTCAAAAATCAGCATCGCACCGAATTCATCACAAATATCGCGAAGCTCTCGAAAAAATTTCGGTTCTGCTTCTCGAACGCCCGCCATCGATTGGATAGGTTCGAGAATTACCCCTGCGGTCTGTTCGTCAAGCACCGACCGCACGGATTCTATATTTCCAAATTCGGTTTCGACATGATTCGGGACGTTCGGCTTGCCTATTTCGCGATATCTACCCAAAAACGTTGCCGATATTGAATCTGCCGTCCGGCCGTGAAATCCGCCGGTAAACGAGATGATCTTTTCGCGCCTCGTGGCCATTCGCGCCATCCGCATCGCGTTCTCGTTGGCCTCGGTGCCGGAGTTGCAGAAAAAGGCCTTTGTCAGACTCTTGGGCGCGATCGATACCAGCTTTTCCGCCGCGTGTCCTCGGATCTCTGAATAGACGAGGTTCGAATAAAACAGAAGCTTCTCGGTCTGATCCTTGATCGCTTTTACGACATGTGGATGCGAGTGTCCCGTCGCACATACGGCGTGACCGCCGTACAGATCTAGATATTTTTCTCCATCACTGGTCCACACCCACGAACCTTCACCACGTTCGACGGCGATTCCCATTTTTTTATAGGTCGCAATTTGGAATTCGTCTTCGAGTTGTGCAATTGATGCAAAGTTCATTTTAGTTGTGCAGGGTACAAGCCTTAGCTTGTCTTTTCATCGGCGTTGAAAAACAACGTAAGGCTTGATACCCGGAACTATGGATTACTTCCAGCAAATACCAGCCCGGTTTTCTCATCGAGACCGAACATCAAATTCATGTTTTGAACAGCTTGGCCCGCCGCGCCTTTCACAAGATTGTCCAACGCTGCGAACACGACAAGATTCTTTTCGCTTGTGTGCACGGAGATATCGCAAAAATTCGTGTTCTTGACCCAGTTGATATCGGGGGACCCCTCGGAAAATCGAACAAAGAACGAGTCCGAATAAAAATGTTTATAGAGATTCAGCGCATCTTCGTTTGTTAGGTTGACCGTCGTCTCCACGTAACACGAGGCAAAGATGCCACGCGAAACGGGAAGACTGTGCGTCATGAATACGAGTTCACTGTCGAAATTTCCGATCGCTTGAAGATGCTGTTCGATCTCAGGAACGTGTTGATGCGCGAAGGGTTTATATGCATAAAACGAGTTCATCCGCTGCGGATGATGAGTGTTCGAGGCTGGCTTCGCTCCTGACCCTGAAGAGCCAGTCTTGGCATCAACCACGATTTTTCCCGTGATCAGATTGTTCGTACCGCCCTTACTTACGTGCTGGCTTGCGCAATTTGCGACAAGCGGAGCTAAGGCGAGTAGCGTTGCAGTTGCGAAGCATCCGGGGTTTGCAATGTACCGCGCCGTTTTGATCGCGTCGCGATTTGTCTCGGTCAGTCCGTAAACAAACTGCGATTGATGCGTACCCGGATGATCGAGTTTGTAGAATTTCTTGAAAACTTCGGGGTCGTCGAGACGAAAATCCCCGGAAAGGTCGATGACCTTAGTCGCTTTTGGCAATTTAGAAGCAAGATTCAAGGCTTGCCCGTGCGGGAGAGCGAAAAAGGCAAGATCGATGTTTGTAAGATCGGAAAGATCGTTCGGCGCGCTTTCAAATCTTAGTTCCGTAAGTCCACCCAGGTTTCGATGAACTTCGCCGACGGTCTTCCCGGCGTGCTCATTCGCCGTGACAAAAACGATCTCAGCATTTGGGTGGAAAAGAAGAATGCGCAGAAGCTCGCTCCCGCCGTAACCGGAACCCCCGAAGATCGCTATTCTGATCTTGTTATTATTCACTGAATTCTTCCTTAAGCCTTCG
>DATFEW010000083.1:0-5937 GCA_035250805.1 Pyrinomonadaceae bacterium | reverse complement strand
ACGTCGGTTACGGCCCCACGAAGGTCCGTCCACGCAGGAGCGTCGAGGTATTCTCCGATCCCGACCTGCAAAACGAACATTGGCGGGCGGGAAGCCTGGTGCGCACTCGTTCTTGTACCTTGTGCGAATATGCTGAGACCTACAAAAGAGATAAGCGCGATCGAGATGTGACGGCGATGCGCAATAGGGCAGTCAGGAATGGTTCGAACAAGAAAAAACTCGCGGAAAAACATAGCTCCCTTCTGGGAGAGAAGCCTATTGCAACGATTCACGGCTACAAATTAAAATGAAAAAAACCGACGCATTTTTATGCACTCAGAATCTAGTGATTGAATCGATGAAATCGTTTCAACCAAAGATTTGGTCGCTCGCTGCGGTGAAGAACTTGAATTATTATCCAGATATTTTAAGGCATTTCAAAGGGGCCGACCAGATTCGTTGGCCGAACTCTGATTTGAGGTGAGGAGTCTAGTGACGAGCACAAAAACGAAAATGACAATTGCGGGCGAGAGAACAAGGAACGGGTCGCGCTGCAATAGTCCAAGATCGTTCGCGGCCGCAAGCATGTTCCCAAGGCTCGGCGCTGGTTCCTGAACTCCCACCCCCAGATACGACAGTGCAACCTCTGCGAGCAAAAAGTACGGCAGCATGATAGTTGCTTGTGTAACCAGAGTGGAGACAATATTTGGCAGGATATGCCGATAAAGGATCGCAGGCCCCGAACTCCCGACGGCCCTGGCGGCCTGGATGTACTCCTGTCGTCGCACCGATCTCACTTGGCCTCGCGAAAGCCGAGCCATTTCGGCCCAACCGACCGCCACAAATATCGTGATCATCAGCAACGCTGCCCGAAACGGCGGAAGTTCCAATGGGAATGCGGCACGGGCCGCAAGTATAAGTATCAAAGCCGGGAGAGCAAGGACCGAATCTGTTACTCCCATTATCACCGTGTCAACCGGGCGACTTGCGTAACCGCTCCAAAGTCCGATCACAATACCAAGCGAGCCGGCCAGAAGTGTACCGAGTGTGCACACCACCAGGGAAAACCGTGAGGCGAATACTAATCTGGAAAAACGGTCCCGTCCGAGAGGATCCGTTCCTAAAAGATTGAGTCGCGGCTTGTCGGGATCAGTACCAGAAATACCAAAAAGATGCAGGTCCGCCGTATAAAGTCCAGCCACCGAATATGAATCTCCGGTTACAAAAAAAGAAATTGGGTATTGCTCTTCCGTCGTTTCCTCGTATTGATATGTAAGCGGATCGACAAGCCGACGCGAATAAACGAAAGGACGAATATGAAAATTGCCCGTCTCGTCGATGAAGTGGATCTTGCTTACCGGAGCGTTCGGTTCGGTGCGCACCTGGCTTGCCGGATCGTACGGGGCGATGAATCCGGCAAACAATACGACAAATATCACAATCGCGATCGTTAACTTGGCTAAAAAACTTTTGGAGATCCGTTTCATCAAGTTATGATCTCTGAGTCGCGAAGACGTCTATCGTTAACGAGCTGAAGGATTTCCGCGATCGAATTCCCGAGCCATACAGCCACGCTTGTGACTACGACCACCCCCATAACCAACGGTACGTCGCGAAAGCGAACGGCAGTGACCATCAGATCTCCGAGTCCGGGCCAGCCGAGTATGGTTTCCACGATCACCGAACCGCCGATAATGCTCCCAAGTGAAAGGCCTAAGATCGTTAGAAGGGGATTCACTGCAAACCTCGAGGCATGTCGCCTGATGATCAGCGACTCACTCAGGCCTTTTGCACGAGCCATCGCGATGCTGTCCTCGTTCATCGCAGTAGTTAGTTCGTTATGAGTTTGGGCGAGAAAAAGGGCAATAACCGGAACGGCGAGGACAAAGGCGCTGATCAAATACGCTGGGATGGATCCTGAGCGGACCTCTATTGCCGTACCCGTCGAACGAACAAAGAGCGCCAGTGCAAACAACGCAAGAACGATCCGCGGAGTTGACGCTGTTAACAAAACGAGCAGCTCAATGAACCGATCAAGTGAATGCTTTTTAAAAAGTGATGCCGAATAACTAAGCCCGATCGCGATCGACCATGCGATCAACATTGCTCCAACGCCAAGGAGGACTGTATTCCAGAACCGTGACAATACAAGCGGAAGAACGCCTATGCGAAAATGAAACGACTCTCCCATGTCTCCTGCAATGAACGATCCGAGCCAATTCAGATACCTCGTCAACACCGGACGATCCAGCCCGTAATGATCTTGCAGCCGCTCGATCGTTTGCTCACTGACCTGCGGATTGTCGCGGAGCGCGGTCAACGCATCCCCGCCGGCTCGAGACAGGAGCGCGAATGTGATGGCGGACACGGCCGTCACCATCAGTAGTCCCTGAATAAGTTTTGTGACGATAAGCCGGAACACTTTATGTCGCGGATAGCCTGAACACCGGAGGTTCTCCGCTTATTCTTTAATATTGTCGATTGATTTGCAAAGCAAAACCGCATACACTCCAAATGCAACTTCCACCCATCATTCACAATTCTTTTTCTTCTTCGGAGACGTACCGCATGTTCAAAATCAAACAGATCGGTCTGATCCTATTGGGCCTTGCTTTTGGCGCCTGCAGCGGAAGCGGCCCCGTTAATAACACCGGGAACAGCAATTCATACACCCAGACAATTGGGAAGCCGGGCGGCTCGCTCGTGTATCGTGTCCAGGCGCCGATAAAAACATTGAATTACTTAATGGCGGACGACGAACCATCGGTGCTGACTACGTTGTTTCTGATAAATGGTCGCCTGATCGAGTTGGACCATCAGAGTCAGCTTCACGTTCCATCACTCGCCGAATCGTATGCGACCGCACCCGACGGCCGCACGGTAGACGTGGTTCTTCGTGACGGGCTGAAATTCTCGGATGGCCAACCACTAACAACCGCCGATGTGGATTTCACGATGAAGGCTATCTACGACGAGCGGACCAAGTCACCCATCTTCCGGGACGCGATGATGGTAAATGGGAAAATGATCGAGACTAAGCCCATTGATCCAAGAAGGATCCAATTCGTATTTCCAGAAAAAGTCGCGTCTGTTGAAAACTATCTCGAGAACCTGGTCGTACTGCCAAAGCACGCTCTCGGGGACGCTTATGCGAAAGGAGTGCTGTCGGAAAGCTTGCGGATCGATTCGGACCCAAAGACGGCCGTATCAAGCGGTTCTTTCATCGTCGATTCGGTCCAGCCCGGGGAGCGGGTAACGCTAAAGCGCAACCGGAACTACTGGAAAAAAGATGCTTCTGGCTCGCAACTCCCATATCTCGATACTCTCGTGCTCGAAGCGGTTACTGATCCGAACAACACTCTTGCTCGTCTTCAGCAGGGTACTATCGACATAGCCGATCGCATTCGTACTTCTGATTTCGCGACCCTGAAAACAAGTCAAACTTCCGCGAAGCCGCACGACGCCGGCCCCGGACTGAATACCGATCACATCTGGTTCAACCTCAATCCTGCGAAGAAAAACGGCGAGTCGCTCGTATCGTCGCCGAAGTACAAGTGGTTCAGTGACAGCCGTTTCCGAAATGCGATCGCGCACTCAATAGATCGCAAATCGATCGCCGGCACGACCTTGCAGGGCCTTGCCACACCGGTTTACGGGTTTGTTCCCGCAGGAAACCGCGCGTGGCTGGACGCGAATATCCCAAAGGCGGAATACAATCTGGAACGCGCCAAAGCCTTGCTGACGGAGGCGGGATTTATTCAGAAAGTCAGCAGCGATAAGCCGGAACTATTCGATAAAGATGGAAACCGGGTCGAATTCACTCTAATCGTGCAGGCCGAAAATGAGCCGCGAAAGCTATCGGCCGCCGTGTTGCAGCAGGACCTGGAACGACTAGGCATCCGAATGCAGGTGGCACCGCTGGACACGCCCGGCGTTACAGAGCGGTGGACTAACTCATACGATTACGACGCCATCCTGCTCGGCCTGACAGGTTCGGGATTGGATCCTTCGTCATATGGTGGATTTTTGATGAGCAGTGCCGCGGTGCATCAATGGTTTCCGAAACAGCCGAAACCCGCGACCGAGTGGGAGGCGAAGATCGATCAACTATTCGGACAGCAGGCTCAAACAACCGATCCGGCTGAACGCAAGCGCCTCTTCAACGAGATCCAGGCGATCGTAGCGAAAGAAATGCCGATAATGCCGATAACGTCGCGACACATAGTCTCTGGGGCGAGTGAAAAGATCGGAAATTTGGCGCCGAGCGGCATCCTGCCATTCTCACTCTGGAACGCGGATCGGCTGTTTATTCGCTAGAGATAAGGCGACCAAGCGGATATCGCTATTTAGAAGATGAGCTTTTTCCCGAGCGCTTGTTCAGTCGATGGAGAGGCAAACCCGGAAACGACTGTCTGGGGTTTTTCTTGATGGGTTCGGACTCTTCTACGATCGGATTTCCGGTAACTAGTTCCATAATGGCCTTCGTAAACCGCCGTCCGTCTCGGTGCGGAACGATTTCAGAGATCCTGGACATAATAAGTATTTTATCACGAGCTGGAAGCTTGGGGGATGCAAAAAAATCCCGCGGCGGTTTGTGAGGACGGCTCGGAAAAGGTCCGAGCCGCGATCGAGTGCGCAGTCGCCGCGGGATTGATACGCCCAGTTAGATCTTGCCTTTTACCACTACCCCTTGTCAGAACGGCTTGATCGGAAGGGCGGAACTTCGAGTCATTGATGATCAATGGGATCACCAACGATAATTAACAATTTCAAATTTCTTCGAACTTATTGAAAACAATAGGCTAGGTAGAATCTAAAAGGAATACCCTAGATTCGGTAATTTCTTCTGAAACATCCGTAGTTTATGGTAGGAAATGCGGGTCTTCGGTAGTGTTATGGTTTGATCAACCGGAGGCGAATTGCGTAGCGTACGAGTTCCGCCACCGAATTCAGCTTGAGTTTCCGGTGGATCGTTCTCCGGTGAGTTTCAACGGTCCTTACACTGATGAAAAGGGCTGTTGCGATTTCCTTATTGCTATTTCCGCGAGCGAGGAGTCTTAGCACTTCAACTTCGCGTGCGGTCAGGGGTATCTCCTGGATCGAGCCCTCCGAACTATCGCCACCAGACTTCACGAGCGAATCGATCACGAAATTTGAAACGCCTGAAGAGAAATATAGATCTCGTTGAGCGACAGCCTCAACCGCGGCAGCTAGATGCGTCGGCGCCTCTGATTTCAGAACATAGCCGTGAGCCCCGGCGTCCAACGTTTCGCGGATCATATCGTCGCTGTCGTGGATCGTAAAAATCAGGACCTGTGTTTCCGGCAACAGCTTGGTAATTCTTCGGGACGCCTCCAAGCCATTCATTTTAGGCATTGTTACATCGAGTATCACAACGTCGGGACGATGCTCAAGCGCCATCTCCGCCGCTTCAATTCCATCTTTAGCTTCCGCACAAACCTCAAGATTCGGGTGCAGCTCCAGCATACTGCGAATTCCCTGTCGCATCAGATCGTGATCGTCGGCTAAAAGTATACGAATCATAGATCAACCATTGTTTAGCGGAACGACCCCTGTCAAGGTCGTCCCAGTCGAATTCGAAGTCACATTCAGATGCCCGCCCACTAACCGCATCCGCTCGCGCATTCCAGGTATACCAACGCCTAATTTCGCAACTCCAATTCCGTCGGAGATGTGGAGGTTGTCCTGAAGGCCGCGTCCCTCATCCTCAACGACCAGGACGACCCGGTCGGGTTCTTTCGTAAGGCAGACACGGGCAACATCGCTACCCGAATGCCGATGGATATTAGTAAGTGCTTCCTGCACGACCCTGAACAACGCTCCTTCAACTTCGTAAGGCAATCTTTCGACATCGGGGCTTTGATAATAATCAACTTTTATCCCGCTGCGTTCCGAGAAGCCAGTTACGAACCACGATAATGCCGTTCCCAAGCCTCT
>DATFEW010000079.1:0-7007 GCA_035250805.1 Pyrinomonadaceae bacterium | reverse complement strand
GATGCGAAGGATCGGCAAGGTATACGTAGTCGCGCCCGAATCTGAGATGAGCGGAGCTTCCCATAGCCTTACGCTCGCGCGCCCTTTGCGGATCCGGCAGATCGACGAATGGCATTGGTCTGTTGACGGCACCCCGACCGATTGTGTAACCCTCGCGCTTAATCAGATACTCGTGCAGTTCTTCAAGCCCGACATCTGCGTATCGGGAATCAATCCCGGAGGGAACATGGGCGACGACGCTACGTATTCGGGAACGGTTGCGGGAGCGATGGAGTCGACGATACTCGGTGTGCCCGGCCTCGCATTTAGCCTAGCAGCGTATCGCAGCCACGATTTTACGGAATCGTCCCGGGTCGCATTTGAGGTGACGCAAAAGGTACTGGCTGAAGGGCTTCCCGAAGGCACGCTTCTCAACATAAACATCCCGAAAGGCGTTCCGAAGGGCACTCGGATCACCAAACAGGGTTTCAAGTCGGCGCGTCCCGTGATCAGTGAACAGATAGATCCGCGCGGAAAGCCTTATTATTGGATAGGCGAGGTTCGCGAGGGATTTCGCGCCGAGGGCGGGACTGATTTTGAGGCCGTCGACGACGGTTATGTTTCCATCACGCCAATGCGGAGCGACCTGACAAGCTACGACGCGATCGAGGCTCTTCGGAGATGGGAAGAATGATTCTTTTGTAATAATGAACGCAGCTTCCAAAAAACCCGACATTACCGACGCATTTGCGATCCCGCGGGCGCGGATGGTCGATCATCTGCGAAACTATTACAAGATAGTCGACGAGCGCGTGCTGGAGGCGATGAACCGCGTGCCTCGCCATCTTTTCGTGCCGGAGGCGATCCAATCACAGGCGTACAAGGACAACGCACTGCCGATCGCCGCAGGACAAACCATCTCGCAGCCGTATATAGTGGCTCGGATGTCCGAGTTGCTGGAGCTAAAAGGACGCGAACGCGTTCTGGAGATCGGGTCGGGCTCCGGTTATCAGACCGCGGTCCTCGCACTTATCGCTCGGAAGGTATTCGCGATCGAGCGGATCCCCGAGCTTTCCGCGACAGCAAAGGACAAGCTCTTACGATTGGGATACCGAAATATTTCGTTCAAGACCGCTGATGGAACTGAAGGTTGGGAATCGTACGCCCCGTTTGATGCGATACTGGTCGGTGCGGGCGGCCCGGAGATCCCAGAGCCGCTTATCGAACAACTCCTGGTCGGCGGACGTATGGTTATTCCGATAGGACGCGAGCAAAAGTCGCAAACGCTTGTCCGCGTGACGCGAACCGAGGGAGGTTACAAGACGGAGAATTGCGGTCCGTGCGCGTTTGTGCCGTTGATCGGCGAACACGGGTGGGCTTAGTTTTACTTTTTACTTTTGAATAGATGGAATTTATCCAAGACCTTCTTTATTACCTGAATCCTAAAGTCCTGATCGACACGTTGCTCGCGCTCCTCGGCAACTGGGTTTATCTGGGTCTTTGGTTCATCATTTTCGCGGAAACAGGCCTGGCGGTCGGATTTTTTCTGCCGGGCGATTCACTACTTGTGGTCTCCGGCCTTTTCGCGGCAGCCGGCAAGCTAAATATCTGGCTCGTTTTGATCTCATTCTTTTTGGGCTCGGTTATGGGCGACAGCACAGGATATTGGACCGGCCGGGTTATGGGCTATGCGCTTTTCAACCGTGAGAAATCAAGAATTTTCAAACCCAGCCGAATAAAAAAGGCCCACGAATTCTTTGAGAAATACGGCCCCAAGACCATCATTCTCGCTCGCTTTGTCCCTATCGTGCGTACCTTTGCGCCGATGGTTATCGGTGCTTCGAAAATGTCGTATCCGAAGTTTCTCACCTATAGCGTGATCGGAAGCGCGATCTGGGTCGGGAGTATGGTGCTCGCCGGCTATTTCCTCGGCGGATTGATCGAGCGAGGATTCGGAATAAGGTTAGAGGAGCACATTGAAAAGGTTGTGATCGTTGTGGTGTTCCTGTCGCTGTTGCCGCCGATCATTGAGGTTTTGAAGCACAAGTACGGGAAGAGGCCCGATGTGATCGATCAGGCGCTCGAAGTTGTCGAAACCGATGCTCCGTAGCGGAGTCTTACGCAAGTTCCCGTTCGCGTTTCCGCCGGTAATGTTTTAGACTCATACATTGATTTGTCGGGGCGTGGCTCAGCCTGGTAGAGCGCACGGTTCGGGACCGTGAGGTCGGAGGTTCGAATCCTCTCGCCCCGACCATTAAATTAAAAAAGGGTAAATACGAAACCGGAGTTTCGTATTTACCCTTTTCCATTTTAAATGCCAACTCTTAAGTCGAGGGGACGATCTTTATCGAATCCGTTGCTGAAACACATCTGCCGTTCTCGGTTGATCCCGAGAGAATGGCTTCGGTCGATGAATCATCAAGGTCGTCCAGATCCTGCGTATTGAAGTGCAGCACAAGGTCAAGCAGACCGTCCGCATTCACATCCTCAAACGAGGCATGAAACGTGCCGTTGTTCTTCATGTTCACCGCTGCACCGGCAAAGCGAATGCTGCCGACGTCCATCGTCGTGGCGTCAAAAGTTTCTGTACTGAGAACAGCAACAGGAGTTTTGCCTTTAGATTTCAGATTGATCGGGTTCGGGCCGTCGTCACCTGGCTTGATATCGATCACGATGGGGATGGTCTTGCCACTTGCACCAGCGTTAAAGATCGATAGTATTTCGGGCTCAGTAACGGCACGGTCGAAAAGCTCAACCTCATCGATCCGACCGTCGAAAAACATTCTTTCGTTACCACCCAAATCACCAGCACCGATAAGGACGGGCCTGTCATTGTCGAACGGGTCAGTAACATTCGAATTGAACACTCCGGCGGCCCCCGCGGGTTGCCCGTTGATATACAACGTTACCGAGGCGTCGGCGGCATTAAAAACGCACGCCGTGTGTGTCCAGGTATTGAGCGTCAGCAACGTGGCTGAAAAAACCCGGGTGCTGTCCCCAATGCCGAAGAAGCCATTGGACGAGACGTCGCATCTTAATCTGAGTCCCACATTATTCGTTGCCGAAAGAAACCAATTCCTCTGATTGTCGACGCCCTCCGGGACATCGTCCCACTTAGATACGATCGGCGCGAATTCTAAGTTGTTCGGTGTGGACTCCAAAAAGATCCACGCATCGATCGTGAACGATCCGTCAAAATTGAACGCCGCATCCGGATCATGCGCGACCTCAACGTAGTCGTCGATGCCGTCGAAATTGAACGCCTGTGCCACCTGCCCGGCACCGAACCCGGCCCCGCCTTGCAGCGTTCCGTGATTGCCGCCGATAATGTCGAACGTATGGTTGTCAGCTGTCCACCAATTGACCATCCCAGACGGCGGGGTAACACACTGCGCAAAAACCGACGCGTGAACGATCGCAAAAACAGCGAAAAAAGATAAGACCCGACCTGCGGATCTGAAGCCGTTACTTAACATATAAACTATCCTCCATAAACGCGCACTGAAGCGCTAGTACTCGACAATGACAACTAGTGTCAACAAAAAGGGCGACGCAACCGTCGAAGAAATCCCTCGACGATGCCCTTATAGCAAATTCCTTGAATTGAAGAAACGATAAACGAGTGGAGTTGGAAAAGCAAGGGAAAACTAAGTGTTGTGAGCAAACGATTTGGAAAGCGGCAATTAAAAGGCGGGGCGCTTCCGCAGTTTCTGGCTCTGCCGACGCGTCCCGCTCTATTTGAGTGATTTCGTTACCTCTTTATCGGTCTTCCTTCTACATCAAGGATCACAACCTCGCCGAGGTTCAATTCACGGATGCCTGCTTCGATCTGCGAGAGATCACCGACGAGGAGGACCGAAGTCCCCGGCACAGCCGAGTATTTCGCCGCGACGGCGTTAACGGGCCCGATCTGAAGCTTGCCGATCTCATCCGTTTCGACCTGAAGGTTCGACATGGGCAATCCGAATATCCAAAGGTCGCCGATCTGCTGCGATATGCGGCCGTAGGCTTCGAACTGCTGCGCGTAGCTGCGGATCTTCGACAACTTTGCGGTCGCGAACTCCTTTTCAGTGATCGGCTTTTCGCCTGCGATATAGCGAAGCTCTTTCATGAATTCCACCGCAGATTCTTTCGTCTTGTTGGTTTGAACACCGCCACTGGCTATCCACGTTCCCGCTTTTGAGAAATACTGCGGAAATGCAAAAACGCCGTACGAGTAGCCTTTGTCCTCACGCAGGTTAAGATTTAAACGCGTTCCAAACCCGCCGCCATAGACGGTATTTGCCAGGTTCAGTGCGTAATAGTCGGGCGACCTGCGATCCGTACCTTTAAGCACGTGAGAGATCACAGTTTGCGCCGACCCGGGCCGGTCGATCAAATAAACTTTTCCGGTCGGCATAGGCGCGATCGGGGGCACGTTTGCGACGGGAGCAGAACCTCCTGACCATGATCCAAAATGTTTCCGGACGGCCGCCGTGGCCTCCGCAAGAGTAACGTCTCCGACAAAGACGATCGCCGAACTTCCCGGCTTCCAGTTTGCTGCATGAAAGGCCGCTAGGTCGTCACGCGTGATCGCGGAAACAGTACCCGGCAGGCCACCGGACGGACGTCCATACGGGTGGTCGGGACCGAATGCGATCATGAACGCAACACGATTCGCGACCGCGTTGGGATTGTTCGCCTGCTGCGACAGGTTGTCGAGGACAAGTTTCTTGTCCCGGTCAAATTCTTCCGCGGTGAATGACGGGTTCAGGACGACATCGGACAACACAGCGAGAGCCGGATCCAGATTGCGCTTGAGTACTTCGAGCGATGCAGTCGAACTTTCCCGCCCCGCTCCCACACCGAGCGCGGTACCTAGATCACCGAGTTGTTCGTCGATCTGAAGTGCCGTGCGGTTTTTAGTACCGCGTCGCATTAGACGCGCGGTCATGTTCGCAAGTCCGCCTTTCACAGCCGGGTCGGAAACGCTGCCGGCGCGGGTTACGAGCGAAACGCCCACCTTCGGGAGCTCGGGTTTCTCAACAACGAGCACTTCCATTCCGTTTTCGAGCTTTGCGGATTTGACCGCCGGAGCTGTAAAGGGCTTATCGCCCCCGAGCGCAGGTTCTTTCGTCCGGTCAACTGCGACATCCGACGCTTTGCTCGACTTTTCAGGGCGAAAGCGGACGAGTACGCGATTTTTCGTATTCAGGTATTTGTCTACGGCCGCCCGCACGTCGCCGGTCGTTACGTTTCGATGACGCGCAAGATCGGCTTCGAATTTGCCGGGATCACCGAGAAACGTGTTGTATTGATTCAGGAGATCGGACTTGCCGCCAAAACCGCCGATCGCTTCAAGACCGGAAATAAAGCCGGATTCCCACTTTGTTTTAGCTCGGTCAAGCTCCGCCTGGGTCGGGTCTTCCTTTGCGAACCGGGCGATCTCGGCATCGACCATTTCCTCGATCTCCCGAAGATTTACGCCTGGGCGCGCCGTGACCCACATCGCGAAATTGCCAGCGAGAGGCTGGCCGGATTGAAACGCCACGACGTTTGAAGCAAGTTGCCGATCGTAAAGCAGAGCTTTATTAAGCCGAGCCGAAATGCCGTCCGTCATTATCGTTGCCGCGAGCTCGAGTTCGGCGTCGCCCGGATCGAAATACGCCGGTGTGTGCCAGCCGAAGTACGTGCGTTCCTGAGGAACGCGGTCGCTGACCTCGATGACCTTTTCGCCTGTCAGCTGAACCGCTGCTTTTGCCGGTCGATCAAGTGCCGGGCCGGGAGGTATCGTGCCGAAATACTTCTCCACCAGACGCTTCGCTTCGGCCGGATCAAAGTCGCCAGCGATCACAAGCGAAAGATTATTCGGCGAATAATAGGTGCGGAAAAAATCCTTTACATCATCAACCGTGGATGCGGTGAGGTCCGTGTGCTCCCCGATCACGTCAGTGTGATACGGATGGCCGATCGGGTACAGGTTTTCGAGCAGGATCTTATACCAGCGTCCGTACGGCTGATTTTCCAGTCCCTGGCGGCGTTCGTTCTTGACGACCATCACCTGATTGTCAAACTTGGCTTTGTCCACGACATCCGGCAGCGTCGCAAGACGGTCAGCTTCGAGCCAAAGGAGGTTTTCGAGATTGCCCGACGGAACCGTGGCGAAATAGTTTGTGCGATCCTGGTTGGTCGTGCCGTTAACGCCGCCTTCGAGAAGGTTTGCACCGGCCGCCTCGACGTATTCGAAGTATTCCTTATTCGCGTTCTTCGAACCCTGGAACATCATGTGCTCGAACAGATGGGCGAATCCGCTGCGGCCAAGCCGCTCGTTTGCCGAGCCCACGTGAAACCACTGATTTACGTGCACGACGGGCAATTTGCGGTCGACGTGAAGAACGACCTGCAAGCCATTCGGCAGCCTGTACTTTTCAAACACGATCTTAGGCGCTGAGCTGGGTGTCGTCTGTGCCCGCACCGTGAAGGCGGGGACCATCAACACGGATGCCAGGACAAATAGCGATACGAATTTTCTCGTAAACTCTTTCATGGGAAACTCCTTATGCAAATTTGGATGAATTTAGGTAATTATCAAATAAATACGGCAGGAAAAGCGAATATGTTTCGGCGGTGCTAGATCTGATAGGTGGCAACACTGGTGGGCGTTTCGAAGCAGCGGACCTTATACACTTGCACGCGCTCGTCGCCGACGCGGCCATTGAGGTATTCGAGGATAAAACGAGCAAGGTTTTCAGCGGAAGGATTTAACTCTTCGTCGAACGGAGGAAGCTCGTTCAGGTTTCGGTGATCGAGATATTTGGTCACCTCATCCGCCGCCTTTTTCAAATCAACAAAATCGATCAGAAGGCCGATGTTATTCAGCTCCTCACCCTTCGCATAGATCTCGATCTTGTAATTATGCCCGTGCAAGTTCTCGCACTTCCCCTTGTACCCACGCAGTTGATGCGCAGATGAAAAATCGCGTTCGATCATTACTTCATAAAATCCGGGCATATCAATTCGACGGGACCACAACCTCCAAGCGATACATT
>DATFEW010000068.1:0-6250 GCA_035250805.1 Pyrinomonadaceae bacterium | reverse complement strand
GATGCAAATGAGCCGATCAAGTTGCGGCAACGCGAGACCGCGGTCACAAGTTTACTTGGCGGCTTTAGCGAAACTCCGTCCGGTCAGGCCGCGGCCGCTCTGATCCAACGGCCGCTCAGTAATCTGAAAGCTCTCCTCGGTGCCGACGCCCAGAGCCAGCTTGTAAAGACCTGGAATGAACAAATACTTCCTGAAGGGAAGGAAATAGAAAAAGGCTACCCGTTCGAAGACAGCCAGACGGAAACCGATCTCACTAAGCTGACCGCATTTCTCGCCCCGAACGAAGGCAAGTTCTCGAAGTTCTACGATGAGAAGCTCAGCAGATACTTTGAGGAATCGAATGGCCAGTTGAAGCTGAAAGACACCGCGGAGGTAAAGTTCAGCGATGAGTTCATTACGTACTTAAACAACGTGATGAACCTAAGAAAGGCACTTTACGGGACGAGTCCAACGCCAAAATTCGAGTACGAATTTACGTTGCGGCCCGTCAAGGATGCGATCGTTGAAATAAGCCTGGACGGCCAGCCGGTGAAGTCCGAAGGAACAGGCTCGATAAAAGGCACGTTTCCAGGTGCCGGTGCTGCCGAAACGGGCGTACTTATTAATGTTGGGTCAACGTCAGGGCTCACGACCGGTGCACCGCCCTCGAATTCGAATACGTCTCAGCCGCCAAGCTCGTCTGCGGCGGCCTTGAAATACCAGGGAAACTGGGGATTGTTCAGGTTTGTCGATGCGTCACGGCCGCAAAAGCAGCCGGGTGGTGAGTATCTGTTGACATTCAGTGTAGGCGGCAAGCCGGTAACAGCAACTATCAAGTCGAGCGGCGGCGACCTTTTCGACAAAACGATCTTCCGACAGGTCCGCATTCCGCAGAATTTTTTGAAGCAATAGGGCCTAAAAGACCGGAGGGACCAAGATCTATGAACGACGCTAAATTAGAACTAGATAAGGGAAACTTGACGGGCGCGATCGAGGCCGCCTTGCGTCTTGTAAAGACGAACCCAACGAATGCCACCGCCCGCACTTTTCTCTTTGAGCTCTGTTGTTTTTCGGGTGATTGGGAGCGCGCTGAAAAGCAGTTGGATGTCATCGGCCATCAGGACGCCAATACGATGATCGGCTCGCTTATTTATAAACAGAACTTTGCCGCTGAGCGCAACCGGATGAAGCTTTTCTCGGATGGCCTTAAGCCTGAGTTCCTCGGTCCGGAACCCCCGCACCTGACTGGTTTGTTTGACGCGATCAATCGAATTCGTGAAGGAAATGGCGCCGAGGCCCGAGCGGCCATCGATCGGGTTGAAGAAGAAAGACCCGCATATTCCTGTGAGGTCAACGGCGAGGGATTTTCAGATTTTCGCGATTACAACGATCTAACGATGTGTGTTTTCGAGGTGTTCTTTAAGGATAGCTATGTTTGGCTGCCATTCGAAACGGTCGCCTCTATCGACTTCTTCAAGCCGAAAACACTACGCGAGTTGTATTGGATCCAGGCTGAGGTTGAACTCGTAAACGGCCTTAAGGGCGAAATGTTCTTCCCTGCCCTCTATTCCGGCACCTGGAAGAGCGAAAACGACTTGGTGCGGCTGGGACGAATGACCGATTGGCGAGACGTCGGCGATGAAGTATTTGTTGGGGAAGGGACCAAAATGTTCTGGATGGACGGTCGTGATAAGTCTTTACTTGACATTAATTCGATCAAGTTCCGGCAGGCCGAGGCCGCAACCGTAAATTAGGGGGTGCTTTATTTGGCATTTTCGTTTAGAATGTTCTCACTTCCGAAAAAGTATTGGTCAGTCTTTACCTTGGTTCTAAAAGGCAAGGAGTATTTTCGATGAACGACGAGCTGCACAAAGCCGCCGTAATAGATATTGACGCGATGCTTCAACCCGTGTCAGAAGAATCTCCGTCCGGGGAAAATCTCCGGTATTCGGGACTCTATGACGAGATAACGGAGGCCCGTCGGGCGGACGACGACCTGAATCAAGGCGATTGGCAGACCGAACTTAAGGTCGCCGACTATAGAAAGGTCATAGACCTTGCGGTGGACGCCCTCACGACCCGTACGCATGACTTGCAGATCGCTGCATGGCTGTCCGAGTCACTGATCAAACAACATGGATTTGTCGGGCTTCGGGACAGTATGAAACTTTTGACCGGGCTTCAGACGAATTTCTGGGACACGTTACACCCTGAGATCGACGAAGGTGATATGGAGGGCCGGGCAAATGCGATCGCCTGGTTTGAGGCCCAAGCCTCAGACGGCGTCAAAGCTGTTCCGTTTACAGGCGGGCCTGGCTACAGTTTCCGGGACTGGGAAGATTCCTCGAAGACCGATCCCGCCGACAACGCCGAGAGTCCCGACTCCACCGAACAGGATCAGCCGGCGGCATCGCGGAAGGTAACTGTCGAGGCCTGGAGAAAGGCAGTGGCGGCTACGCGACGGGCACAATGTGAGGAAATAAATTTAGTTGTCGAGGAGTGCTGGACGGAATTTAACAATCTGAACCAGGCGATCGAAGAGAAGTACGACCGGAACCAGATGCCGGGGCTTTCGAATTTGAAAAAATCCCTCGATGCAGTGCATTCCCAGATCAAGAAATTACTGGAACAAAAACGAATTGAAGAACCCGATGAATCGGATGCGGCGGGTGTGAACGGCGCTTCAGCCGAAGGGGGTGGGGCACGGGTCGACGGCGGCCCCGTCAGCAGCCGCCGCGATGCCTTGAGACGATTGAATGAGATCGCCGACTTCTTTCATAGAACCGAACCGCACAGCCCTATTTCGTATATCGTGCAGCGTGCCGTGAAATGGGGAAATATGCCGCTGGAATTGTGGCTCCAGGACGTTATCAAAGACGAAACTGTGCTTTACAACCTTCGCCAGACGCTTGGAATTAGCACCGAGGACGGATCCGGATACGAAAGCGCAGGAGCAGGCTATGACTCAAGTTCCTATTCAAATTCGGAGGAAGCAGCGGAAAGCGAAGGGGGATGGTAAAGTCCAGGTTTTGAGAAGTCTCGAAATTGCACAACATATATCAAAATAAGTAAGCCAAAGGAGAAAAGCCAATGCCAAAAAAAGAGAGTTTGCAGCATAAGATCGATCGTGTGCGGCCGCCGCGCATTCAGATCACATATGACGTAGAGATCGGCGGCGCGATCGAACTGAAAGAATTGCCGTTCGTGGTCGGGGTGATGGGTGATTTCGTCGGTAAGCCCGAAGATCCGCTCCCGGCTTTCAAGAACCGTAAGTTCGTCGAGATCGATCCGGACAATTTCAATCAGGTCATGGCCGGCATGAAACCTCGGCTTGCATACACCATCGACAATAAGCTCCAGGAGGACGGCAGCAAAATGGGCATTGAACTTAAGTTCAATGACATTGAGGACTTTGAGCCGGACCAGATAGTCCAGCAGGTTGAACCTCTTAGGAAACTTGTAGAGGCGAGGCAAAAGCTGGCCGACCTTCGTTCGAAAATGGACGGGAACGAGAAACTGGAGACGATGCTTGAAGATATCATTTCCAACGCCGATAAACAGAAAGAATTAAGCGATGCGCTCGCGAAGGAGGAATAACTAGTTATGGCAAAACAGAAAACACAAGGCGCCGCCGCGGAAACAGTTGAGGTCGAACAGGAGGGCAGTCTCCTGGACAAGATCTTATCTGAGGGCCGTTTGGCGCGTGACGATTTTCAAAAAGAGCGGGCGAAGGACATGATCGGCGAATTCGTCAATCAGGTGATGAGCGGCGAGCTTACCATGACCAAGAACATGGATGTCGCGATCAATTCACGAATAGCGGAGATAGATCGCCTGGTGTCTGCTCAGATGAACGAGATCATGCACCATGAGGACTTTCAGAAGCTGGAAGGGTCGTGGCGCGGTCTGCAGCACCTGGTCAAAAACAGCCTGACCGGACCTCAGCTTAAGATCCGAGTGATGAGCATTACGAAGAAAGACCTTCTGAAGGACTTCGAGCGGGCACTTGAATTCGACCAGTCCACGCTGTTCAAGAAGATCTACGAAGAGGAATACGGAACTTTCGGCGGAGCTCCGTTCGGAGCGATGATCGGGGATTTCGAATTCGGAAATCATCCTCAGGACATGGCCTTGCTTGAAAAGATCTCGGAAGTTGCGGCGGCGGCTCATGCACCGTTCCTGAGCGCAGCCTCTTCCGACCTGTTCGGCTGGGATACGTTCTCAGAAATGACGGAAGTCCGCGATGTCTCGAAGATCTTTGACAGAACGGAATATATGAAGTGGCGCAGCTTCCGCGAGTCCGAGGATTCCCGCTACGTTGGGCTTACACTGCCGCACACGCTGATGCGCGAACCATACGGTGCGGCAACCAAACCGACCGAGACTTTCCGGTTCGAAGAGGACGTTGACGGGAAGGACCACAAGAAATATTTGTGGGGCAACGCTGCATACGCACTCGGAACACGGTTGACCGAGGCGTTCTCGATGCACGGCTGGTGTGTCGCGATCCGCGGTGTTGAGGGCGGCGGCCTGGTTCAGGGCCTCCCGACCCATACGTTCCAGACGGATGAGGGCGAGGTTGCCCTCAAGTGTCCGACGGAGGTTGCTATAACCGACCGCCGTGAAAAGGAATTTGCAGACAACGGATTTATTCCGCTGGTTCATTGCAAGAACACGGATTACGCGGCGTTTTTCGCAACTCAATCCGCAAATAAAGCGAAGAAGTACGACACTGACGCGGCCAATGCGAATGCTCGCCTTTCGACGCAGCTCCAGTACATTTTCGCCGTTTCGCGTTTTGCACATTACCTTAAGGCGATGATGCGTGACAAGGTCGGAAGCTTTATGTCCCGCTCGGACGCTGAAAGGTTTCTTAACCAGTGGATCATGAATTATGTGACAGAGGACGACACGGCCTCACAGTCTGTTAAAGCCCAATATCCACTTCGCGAAGCCCGGGTTGATGTAGCTGAGATTCCGGGGAAACCGGGCTGCTATCGTGCCGTTGCTTTTTTGCGGCCGCATTTCCAGCTTGACGAATTATCTGTTTCACTCCGGCTTGTTGCGGACCTCCCGCAGCCCGCCAAGTGATGCGTTCAACTTTGGACAATATCCCGGCCCCTTCATACAGTGAGGCCGGGATATTGGGTTCGAGATGTTTATGGTTTGATTGGCAAAAAAGCTACATTCGATTCGTCATTATCGTGTAGCTGATGAAGAAAGATCGTTAGCGATATTATAAAAAGGAGCAGATAAACACATGGCGCAAGTTGATTATTTTTTGAAACTGGCAGGGATCGAAGGTGAAGCTCAGGATAGCAAACATAAAGGTGAGATCGACGTTCTGTCGTGGAGTTGGGGTGAACACAACCAGGGTACCCATGGCGGCCTGGGCGGCGGCGGTGCCGGTAAGGTTCAAATGCAGGATTTCGGGTTTACAATGTTTGCGAACAAAGCCACGCCAAAGCTGATGTTGGCATGCGCAACCGGCGAGCATATCAAAGAAGCCCTTCTCACATGTCGTAAAGCGGGTAAGGAACAGCAGGAGTTCCTTAAGATAAAATTTACTGATCTTCTGGTATCGAGTTATCAGACCGGAGGAAGTAATAGTGGCGGCTCAGTTCCGATGGATACCATTGCCCTAAACTATTCCAAGATCGAGTGGGAGTACAAGGAACAGAAGGCAGACGGAACGTTGGGGTCAGCAGTGAAAGCTGGGTACGACCTGAAAGCTAATAAGCAGATCTAACAACAGGTGGACTTCGAAGGGTGAAAGGGTTATGCCGTAGGTCGATCCGACCGGCATAACCCTTCCGCGTCTGGTTTACAGATCTTTATGCCGCGAACAGATAATGAAGTACGTGTGACTCCGTCGCTGCTGGATCGTCTTATCGATCTTGAACCGAAGGAGACACGCGAAGCTCCAAAGTCGCGTTCCACGTCTGTTCAGGAATTGAGACAGGCGGTACGACGCGATGTAGAGTGGCTTCTGAACACTCGGTGTTTTTACGACGAAGATGGTTTGGAAGAGGCTCTAAGATCGGTCGCATTTTACGGGCTGCCGGATTTCACTGGTTTGAGTGCGAATAATCATATCGAGCAAAAAAGCCTGACAAAGTCTATCGAAACTGCGATAAGGAATTTTGAACCTCGTTTTCTTGATGTAAAGGTTACACTTGACCCGCCCAACAGCGTTGACAGGCAGTTTAAATTCCGGATCGAAGCCCGGCTCGATGTCGACCCGATCCCTGAGCCGATCGCGTTCGATTCG
>DATFEW010000346.1:0-3427 GCA_035250805.1 Pyrinomonadaceae bacterium | reverse complement strand
CCAAGGTCTTGATCCCCGCCGACAAAGCACAAAAAGATTCGGAAGTCTTCGAGCAAGCGATCAAAGCTTCGCCGAACGCGACGATCTCGCCCAGACTCGAGGGAAGGATCACGAGACTAAATTGATCAACGGCTTTCATTGCCGAGCCTGTCGACGCTCCTGACCACGACTGCTTCTATGTTTCTATCTGATGACAACGCGATAGACTTTTCCCTGGACGGCAAGATGGAATAGCTCCAGCCATTCTTGTCTTTCGCATACACAACAAACCAAAACGCCTTCGTACGGCCTGTTTCAACCCAATTTGCCGTGGTAAACCCGTCGGTTCGGGTGATAGTGACCTTCGGCGGTTTGGGAACGGCGCTCTTGATCCAAGGTGAGGTCGGAATCAGCGCGTCACGTTGATAAACCGTTTTCATTAGCGCGTTTTGAATGCCGCCAAGATCGTTTCGCAGGGACTTGAAACTGAAAAAGATAGCACCGCGGGTTTCTGGGGCATTACGCGTGAGGCCGATTTGGTTCGTGATCTCCGCAGCGGTCCAGTGTTCGTTCCGCCCGATGCGATAAGGTGCGAGACCGGGCCACACGTGTCTCCTCTTTGTGTTCTGCGATTTCCACCACTCAAGCAGAACGGGAAAGCTCTGCCCCTTGCGAGCGGTTTCCCAGTAAAGCTGCGGCGCAAGATAATCCGCCACGCCGTCCTGCAGCCATTTCTTCGAATCGGCATAAAGACCGGTGTATGCGTCAAAGCCTTCGATCCCATTTCCCGGTTCCGGCCGCCAAATACCGAATGGAGAAATGCCGTACATCACGTGCGGCTTTAGTTTTTTTACTTCACGCCCCACGCTGTCGATAAAGGCATTCACGTGCGATCGTCTCCAGTCGCCCCGATCGAGTTTGCCGCCCATCTTTTGATACGCTGCCCAATTCACATCGTCGGGAAAATCAATGTCCTTTCCCGTTTCATCCTTTTCAATATACGGGTAAAAATAGTCATCAAAATGGACACCGTCGATGTCATAACGCCGGACAACATCACGTATCACGTCAAGACTGTATTTTTGAACTTCCCTGTCAGTTGGGTCCATCCAAAGATATCGGCCATATTTCCGGACAAGGTCGGGGCGGCGTTTCGAGATATGGTTTTCAGAAACTGTTTTCGCCGATGGATGATAGGCACGATACGGATTGAACCACGCATGCACCAGGATGCCGCGTTTGTGGGCCTCGGCAATTACAAACTCCAGTGGGTCAAATGCCTGAGGCTTGCCCATCTCACCGGTTAAAAACTCGGACCAAGGTTCGATATTCGATCGGTAAAGCGCGTCCGCCATCGGCCGCACTTGAAAAATAACGGCATTCAGTCGCAGGCGTTTCGCGAGATCGAGATCGCGGATCAGTTCCGCCTTCTGTTCAACGACAGAGAGGTTTTTTTTCGAAGGAAAATCAATATTATCGACCGTGGCGATCCACGCGGCACGAAACTCACGCTCAACCCCGGGCATAGGCTGAGCATCAGCAACGATCCCGAGTAACAGTAAAAGGAGCAGTGTCTTCATACAAATTCCGCAAATACCTCGTTCGAGAACAACATTCCTTTACGAGTAAGGCGGACGGCCCCACTGCCGTTCTCGATAAGTCCATTCGCCTTTAGACCGTTGAGCTCCTTAGTATATCGCTCGAGTAGATCCTCGCCGAATTTTTGCTCATATTGTGCAAGATCGATTCCCCTGTTAAGACGAAGTCCGAGAAAAACAAACTCTGACGCCGCGTTTATCTCTTCCCGAAAAACCTCGGCAATCTCATTGGCCTCGATCGCAGAGACGTACACTGCCGTGTCGCGTTCATTTGAATATCGATCGCGTCCATCGAACGAATGCGCCGAAACCCCAAAGCCGTACACCGGTTCCAGCCGCCAGTATTTTGTGTTGTGCCGGGATTCAAAACCAGGCTTCGCGAAGTTAGAGATCTCGTATTGTTCGTAACCGGCAGATTTCAGCCCATCGATCATCATTTCGTACATTTCGGCCGCAAGGTCTTCGTCCGGCATCGGCCGTCGCCCGGATTTGATCTGCTCAGCTATAGGCGTGCCTTCGTGAATCTCGAGCAGGTAAAGCGACAGATGATCGGGCTCCATTGATAACGCTTCATCCAGATTTCGCTTCCAATCTTCTAACGTCTGTCCCGGAAGTCCGGCGATAAGGTCGAAGCTTATGTTATTGAAACCTGCGCCGCGAAGAAGCTTGAACGTTTCACGGGCATCATTCGCATCGTGCCCGCGTGCGAGCAATTTGAGATGGCGGTCATTGAATGTTTGCACGCCAAAACTCGCACGGTTCACGCCGAGCGAACGGTACGCCTCCAGCTTTTCGGATGTCACCGTCGCCGGATTCATCTCCATCGTGATCTCGGAGTGTGCAACGACCGAGAATGTTCCGTTGACCGCGTTCAGGATCCTTTCGACTTTTTTTGGAGCTAGTAGTGACGGCGTGCCGCCGCCGAAATAGATCGTATCGATATCAGAACCCGCCGCGTAAGCGGCGGGCGAGTTCGTCTTGTTTGGGTTCACCTCGGCAGGTTTGCCGCCCGCTAACGCAGGCAGTTCTAACTTGATCTCCCGGCAAAGTGCATTTACATACCGCTGTACGGCATCGTCGCTCCGGTAAACATCCGTCGCAAAATCGCAATACGAGCACCGCGATTTGCAAAATGGAATGTGAAGATAAACTCCTGCGGCCATTTTTTTTCAGAGTACCACTTCGGGAAAACTGAAAACGAAAAAGTGAAAACTGAAAACGCCTAATTTCGACAATTCGTTTTCATCTTTTAGTTTTTAGTTTTCAGTTGTCCGGAGGTCATTCCCCTAGCCTGCGTTTGAGAGAATTTTTCCACGCATCTTCAAGCTCCGCAACAGAGACGGAAATGACTTCGTGGCCGCCTGTAGAAATTCTTAAATTGCCGTTGCCGACTTTTCCTATTACCACGAACGGACAATCAACCGCGATCTCTCGGACCCGTTCGAGATCTTCAGGTACAAACGAAATAATTATCCGCGACGGCGACTCTCCGAAAAGAACGGCTTCGTTTGAAATATTGTTGGCTGAAAGCTGGATGTCGGCGCCAATGCGGTCCCGGCCAAGCGAAGAAAAGCAACATTCCGCGATCGTGACGGTCAGCCCGCCATCCGAGCAGTCGTGGGCAGACTGGAGCAGTCCTGCCCCTGCAAACGCCAGGCACGTGTCCTGTACCTGTTTTTCAAGTTCAAGATCGAGATCGGGCACGCGACCGTCCGAGAGCATTTCCCCGGTCGATCGTCCAAGAACTGACCGGGCGTATTCGCTCACCGAAAGATCGTCCTTCGTTAGGCCGAGCATTGCGATGATATCGCCTTCATTCTTAAATCCGTGCGTAACGATTCGCCGCGTGT
>DATFEW010000023.1:0-3179 GCA_035250805.1 Pyrinomonadaceae bacterium | reverse complement strand
GACAGTTTGAAAGCTTTGGCACCGAGGGAAGAACAACGGTCAAATTCGATTCAGCGGATAATGGATCGACCTCTGCTAACAAACAAGTTTCCGCTGACAGCGTAAAGACGAGTTTTCATCCAGACGGCAAGAATATTCGCCGTGCGGAAGCGGTGGGTAACGCAGAGTTCCAGTTGACCCCACATCGGGCGGCGGCAACGAACTATCGAACGACGGTGAACTCGCCGAGGTTTGATTGCGACTTTTTCCCTACCGGCAACCGGTTGAAGGAATGCCTCGCATCGAGGGGAACAAAAACGGTCCGATCGCCGACCCTCCCCCGCGAGGGTCGGGGTGAGCAAACTGTCACGGCAGAAAGGTTAACAACAGCGTTCGGCGAGACTTCGGGGAGTATCGAACGGATCGATGCTGTCGGAAAGGCAAAATTCGCCGAGCTCGACAGAAGTGTATTAGCTAACACTTTCTCATTTGCTTCTTCGGATGAGGTTATCCGGCTTCGGGGCGGCGAGCCCACAGGGTGGGATAGTAAGGCGCGAATCAAAGCAAAAGAAATAGATTGGGACACGAAGAACCACAAGTCATTTCATCGCGGGGGCGTGAGTACTACCTATTACAAAGCTTCGGGCCTCGGAACCTCAGGACCGTTTCTGGATACCGATAAACCGGTCTACGTGACTTCCAACCAGTCGGAGATGGACCACGCGAACGAGACGGCGATTTTCTCGGGAAACTCCCGCGGCTGGCAAGGCAACAATTATATACGCGCAGACCATATCTCAATCGATCAGAAGCGGTCGCAAATGACCGCCGAAGGCGGTGTACAGAGCCTTATGTACAACGCAAAACGACGTGAGTCCGGAAAGGAATCTGTCTTTCCAGTGTTTGCAAGTTCGCAGCGCATGAGCTACGACGGCCAATCGCGTGTCGTTCGTTATGAGCGGGATGTGGACGTGCGGCAAGGCCCGGATCGGATGACGGGCGGCATCGCTGTGTTGAATCTTAACGAAAAGAACGAGATCGTCGCGTCTAATTTTGAGTCGAGCGTTGCAATATCACAGCCAGGCCGAAAGGCGTTCGCCGATAACGCTCGGTATACGCTCGAAGATGAGCGGATCGTTTTGCGCGGCCGCCCGGCACGCGTAGAAGATTCAGAAAAGGGAAGCTCTCAAGGCACAGAGTTGGTGCTGCTAATGAACGACAAACGCGTCTATGGTGTCGGCAATTCGAACTCAAATCCATCAGGACGCGTCCGGAGTGCTTACAAGGTCAAAACCCAGTAATTGTTCAAACCCTGTGGTTCTGAAAAACGACAATCACTCGATCTCATCATCCAACGGCCATGCCGAACATTCCGAATTGTCCCACCTAGCAGCTCGCGACCTTCAAAAGTCCTTCGGAAGGCGACGCGTAGTTGATGCGGTGTCGCTGGATCTGTATGGCGGAGAGATCGTGGGGCTGCTCGGTGCGAACGGGGCAGGCAAAACCACGACGTTCTATCTGCTCGTCGGACTCGAAAGGGCCGAAAGAGGTACGATCGAAATCAATGAAGCGAACGTCACGGAATTTCCCATGTATCTGCGTGCGCGGCTCGGCCTTGGCTACCTCCCGCAGGAGCCGTCGATCTTTCGGAAACTCACTGCCGAGCAGAATATACTTGCGGTTCTCGAAACGTTACCTATCTCACGGGCCGAACGGTTCGATCGTGTTGAAGAGTTACTTGAGGAATTTGGCGTGGCCCACGTCCGGCGAACTCGAGGTTCCGAGCTTTCCGGTGGCGAACGCCGGCGCGTTGAGATCGCACGGTGTCTCGCGACGCAGCCTCGATTCATACTTCTGGACGAGCCTTTCGCCGGTATTGATCCGCTTGCGATCGACGATATCCGCGAGATAATCTTGTATTTAAAACAGCGTGGTATAGGCACGCTAATAACCGACCACAACGTACGCGAAACCCTCAGTATAACGGATCGGGCGTATATTATGTCCGATGGGCGCATCCTTAAAAGCGGCTCTCCGGAAACTCTGGTCAGCGATGAAGACGTTCGCCGGCTGTACCTGGGCAGCCGATTTGAGCTGTAATACCGAATACTTTCCCTTTCTCCCGAAAAGAACATATAATTTAGTCAGACCTTGCACCGAACTTGAAGCGAACGGTCGTCATTTTCCACGCCGGTTATTATGTCGTCTCTAAGGCTCACAACCCAGCTCCAGCAAAAAATGATCCTCACGCCGCAGCTTCGGCAGCGGATCGAGATGCTTCAGATGACGTCTGTGGAGCTGAACGAGCTGATCGAGCAGGAAATGGTCGCCAATCCGATCCTCGAAGAGGTTCAGCCCGGTGAAGAAGAGAAGGAGATCTCGGACAATATCCTCGATCAGAATTCTGATGGCACGGACGAAGGCTATTTGAATGGCCAGGACGCACTGGAAACGTCGCCTGCCGATACGCCCATGGAGTTAGAAACTGTCTTCGCTCGCGAACCTGGTGAAAATGGCGCGGAACCGGTCTCGGGTGTCGAGAGCGATGGGCAGGAGGCCGCGTCAAACGAGCCAACCGACGCCTTCGAAGAGATCGATTTCGGACGCGAATTTCAAGATTATCTGGATCCCGGCTATCGAACCCAGGAGGTCGAATATAAGGACGACGCTCCGAGTTTTGAACAGTTCCTATCGCGTAGCGAATCGCTAAGCGAGCACCTTGAATGGCAGCTTCATCTTCTTGATATCGCGCCCCAAATAGAAAAGGCCGCGATCAACATCATCGGTAACCTGGATGAGGACGGACGCCTTGCCGCAGATATCGACGATGTTGCGGCTTCGTCAGGCTGCACGCCTGAGATCGTGGATGAAGCGCGTTCGGTTGTAATGTCGCTTGACCCGGTTGGCTGCGGGGCATTCGATGTAAGGGAATGTTTGCTTGCGCAATTAGAGACGATCGGTGAAGCCGACTCGTTAACGGCAAGATTGGTTCGCGACCATTTGAACGACCTCCAGCCTCATAGACTTCAGCACTTATCGAAAGCCACAGGTGAAGACGTTCATGTCCTCGACGAGCAGTTAACGAAAATTCGCACGCTCGACCCGTATCCGGGCCGCAGGTATTCCGCGGAAGAAGCAACTTACGTCGCGCCTGAAGTATACATCGAAAAGGTTGACGGCGAGTACGTCATATATTTTAC
>DATFEW010000019.1:0-8128 GCA_035250805.1 Pyrinomonadaceae bacterium | reverse complement strand
TTGATCGAACGCGCCATTGAAAACAAAGGAGCGTTGATAATTTACGCGGCGTCTGGGGGAGCACGAATGCAGGAGGGAACTCTTTCGCTCATGCAGATGGGTAAGATCTCGGCCGCGCTTTCACTGCTGCACGAAGCGAAGCTGCCCTTCATTTCGGTTCTAACGGACCCGACGACGGGCGGTGTCACTGCGAGCTTTGCGATGCTCGGCGACGTTATCATTGCGGAGCCGCGAGCGCTGATCGGATTTGCAGGGCCGCGGGTGATAGAGCAAACTATCCGCCAGAAATTGCCGAAGGGCTTTCAGCGAAGCGAGTTTTTGCTGGAACATGGCATGGTCGATATGGTCGTCGACCGCCGCGAGGCGCGTGACGTGATCGTGCGATTATTGGCTTTTATGATGAACAAAACGGCACAGGCCAGCGCGTAATTAGCGGCGATAAGCGTGTCGGTACCGCCCTTGCTTACGCGCGGGCTTCTGCAAAGAAATATGCTTAGAAAAATTCTCGTTGAGTTATACGAACGCGACCTGGGGAAGCTGCAGGAAGAGATCGGGCACTATTCGGACGAAGCCGATCTTTGGAAAACAAGCGAAGGCATTTCAAACTCGGCCGGAAATCTATGCCTACACCTGAACGGCAATCTTAAGCATTTTTTTGGAGCGGTGCTTGGCAACAACGGCTATATTCGCGATCGTGATGCTGAGTTTGCAACTAAGAATGTCTCGAAGACCGAGATGCTTGCGGACGTAGACGCAACTCGTCACGTCGTATTGTCCACACTCGCCGAGCTTACCGACGAGGATCTTGCCAAACCCTATCCGATCGAGGTGTTTGGCCAGCCGATGACGACCGGCTACTTCTTAACGCATCTCACGACCCATTTTAACTACCATCTCGGCCAGATCAATTACCACCGCCGGCTGGTGGCGAAACCTTGATCGGCTTGACGGTATAACCTTTCGACCGCAAGAGATGAATCACGCCGATCTTTCCCCCGAGGTGGGCCGCACCGACGGCGATAAACGTCGGCTTCGCTTTAATCGCGGATTCTATCGTGGGTATCCAGGCCTTGTTGCGGTCGTCCAATAGCTTGGTTTGAAATTCTTTATCGCTTGATAACTCGCTTGTCGAATGTACAAATAGCTTTTCAGCGTCCTGCATTTTATAGACATCGATCAGTGATCTAAAATCCTGAATTCGTTTTTGTGGGTCAAGTGCCAGTTCGTAGAGATCTTTAGCCTGCTTTTCGATCGGGCTGCTGTCGAGAACTTTTATCTGCGACGCGACGGTTTCGAGGCCGACGACAGGTTTTTTCTTAGCCACCGCGGCTTGCATCAACAGCAGGTCGTAAACGCTTGGCGTGCATCCCATCGATTTTGCACTGGCAATAGCCAGGACGGACAAGATCGACGGCTTGAGTTTCATTAGGTTTTCCGCGGGTGCCCCCAGCAAGCTCTTTGTCATTTCGTCGACCTTCAAAAATTGTTCGGGCGAAAGAAAATCTTTCAGGGTCTTACCTTCCGGAATAAAGATCGTCTTTGACATGGAACCCATCTCGACGGGGTCATCCATATCGATTTCCATCAGCATCTGGTCTGTCTTCTCTATGTACGGCTGCAGCCCCGCAACGGGGATCATATCGTTTGCGCATATCGCGTGGATCGTCCCGAAAATGTACGAAGGTTGGGCGAGGTCCTTCCGAGTGATCTTATAAAGCAGGCCGCTTGCGGGCTGTGCATGGGCCATTTGGATCGTGCCGCATATAGCAAAAACCGAGAATACAGAACCAATAACGCATCTCATAATTCCTTACTCCATATTCATTATGGGGTGTTTCTGATACAAAAGAAACATAAACCAAGACGATGACCTATAAGGAATCGGTTGAATACCTGATGGCGCTCGGCAATGAGGTCGAGACGATGAAGCTCGGGCTCGAGAATATTCGAAAACTGCTGGACGCCCTTGAGAACCCGCAGAACAATTTTTTGAAGGTCCAGGTCGCCGGAACAAATGGGAAGGGCTCGGTGTGCGCTTTTCTTGATTCGATATGTTTGATGGCTCGGATAAAAGCAGGGGTTTCCACGTCGCCGCACCTTGTTTCGATAACCGAACGAGTGAGGATCGGGGGCGCCGATATTTCGGAAGACGAGTTTGCGAGGATCGCGACGCGCGTACTGGAAACTTCTGAAAGGCTTGTTTCGCGCGGTGAGCTTGAAACCGTTCCGACGTATTTCGAACAAGTCACAGCGATCGCGCTGGTTGCGTTTGCGGAGGCCGAGGTCGAGCTTGCAATTCTCGAGACCGGCCTCGGGGGGCGCTTTGACGCAACCACCGCGGCGAACGCGGAGATCTGCGCGATCACGAGAATCGATGTCGATCACCAGGAACATTTGGGTGATACGCTCGATCAAATCGCGGCGGAGAAGGCGGCAATAATAGGAGCTGGCTCAAAGGTCGTTGTCGGTGAGCAGAAGGAAGAGGCTATGGAGGTCATTTTGGCCCGATGCCGTGAGGTTGGAGTTGAACCACGCATGTCGACCGAAACCACCCAGGGCCTGAAAAGGGCACACGCGCTACCGCTCGTGTTTCTGCCGGAGTCGCTCGGCCTGCTCGGTCGGCACCAGGTCGAGAATGCAAGAGTCGCGCTTCTCCTTGGCGAGACGCTGAAAGAGTACCTGCCGATCTCAACGCAAAACATAATCGACGGGCTACGCATCGCGCGACATCCCGGACGTTTAGAGTGGATCGGACGATTTCTACTTGACGGTGCGCATAACGTTGGCGGCGCGAAAGCGTTGCGAGCTTATCTAAATGAGTTCGTTCATCGGCCAATCACGCTGATCTTTGGAGCTATGAGGGACAAGAATGTCGCGGGGATGGCGAATATCTTGTTTACAAAAGCCGAAAAGATAGTTCTCACGCAACCAGATAATTCCAGAGCTATAACGGCAAAGCAATTGGCGACGTCCGTTCCATCGGATATTGCCGGGGGCCGGGTCTTACAAACGCTTTCGGTACCCGAGGCGATCAGGGTTGCACAAGAGATCTCACCCGAAGGAGCGATAATTCTGATAACCGGTTCGCTTTACCTGGTCGGTGAAGCAAGGAGGATTTTGACACGTAAGTGAGAACAAGTTTAGAGTTATACGAAAAAAGACGAAGATCTAAAATAAATGCATAAACTGGTGTTGGTCCGCCACGGACAGAGCGAGTGGAACAAAGAAAATCGTTTTACCGGTTGGAAGGACATCGACCTTTCAGAACAGGGCAGGGAAGAGGCGAAGGCCGCCGGACAGCTTCTAAAATCGGAAGGTTTCGTTTTTGACGAAGCTTACACGTCTGTGCTGAAACGAGCGATCCGCACACTCTGGATCATGCTTGACGAGATGGACCTGATGTGGATACCGGAGACGAAGTCTTGGTTGTTGAACGAACGACACTACGGCTCTCTGGAAGGGTTGAACAAGGCTGAGACAGCAGCGCAGTATGGCGAAGAACAGGTCCTCATCTGGCGCCGCAGCTACGATATTCCGCCCGGCCTGCTGGAGGAAACCGATCCGCGTTGGCACGGGAAAGACCCACGTTATGCGTCTATCGAATCTGGAAAATTTCCGAAAAGCGAGGCGCTGAAGCAAACTGTCGAGCGCGTCGTCCCATATTTCCAAGCGGAGATAATGCCGAAGATCGCGGCAGGCCGGCGTATTTTGATCGCAGCACACGGTAACAGTCTTCGCGCCCTGGTAAAATATCTCGACGCGATCTCCGACGCCGATATCATCAAGTACAACATCCCTACCGGAATTCCGCTTGTCTATGAATTGGACGAGAATGCGAAGCCGATCAAAAACTACTATCTTGGAGATGCCGAGGCCGTAAGGGCAGCGCAGGAAGCGGTGGCAAATCAAGGGAAGGCGAAATGACGGAGAACACCGAGGCCAAACAAAACGCCGCCGACGTCGTTGTCGAGTTAAAGTCGAGGAGACGCGGAGTTGTCGATCCGAACGTGGTTCGTTGGATCGCATTTATTGTGATCACGATTTCCCTGGTCAGTTGCACCGTCCTCTGCATCCTCGCCATTTGGAAATATACCGAATCCGATGTTGTTTGGCGTGCGATAGCAACCTTCATTGTCGTCAGCACAGCCACCGCGATTTTTGCATTTGTTAACGAAAAGCTGGGCTGACCGTCAGGATCAATGAAGTGTAAGTTTCCCGGTCGGCCGTTGTTCTTCTAGTCCCGCCCGAATCTCGCTCCACATTTTATAAGTAATATCGGGCGGCAATTCCGGGATCGGTTCCGGGGGCGTCGGAAATGGTTCGGGATTGTCGGGGTCGTGTACCGGGTCGGTGACGGGATATGGGTCCACGGGCTGTGGGTCTTTGATCGGCGGGCCTTCCGGATCGGTTCCGGGCGGGTCGGGTTTTTGTGCTGATGTCTGTTCGTTCATAGGAAATTTGTAACTTGGCTCGACTTGCGGGTTTGTATTGTCAGATACGTAGCGACACCGCAGATTTTACAGTCCATCCGTATTTGTTAAAATGTTCGTTTCGGCAGTATGAGCAGTTTTGCACCGTAATGAGCATTAAACAGATAACCGTCCGCGGAGCCCGCCAACACAATCTCAAAAACATCAACGTCGAGATACCTCGAGACGAGTTTACTGTGATCACGGGCCTTTCTGGCTCCGGGAAATCATCGCTCGCGTTTGACACGATCTATGCAGAGGGCCAGCGAAGGTATGTTGAATCGCTTTCGGCGTACGCTCGTCAGTTTCTCGATCAGCTTGAGAAACCTGATGTCGATTCGATCGAAGGGTTGAGTCCGGCGATCTCGATCGAACAAAAGACCGTATCCCGGAGCCCGCGTTCTACGGTTGGGACAGTGACAGAGATCTACGATTACCTCCGACTGCTTTTCTCGTCTATCGGACAGCCGCATTGTCACCAATGCTGGGCGCCCATCACACGACAATCGGTAGAGCAGATCGTCACCGGGATCCTCACCCTGCCCGAGGGCGAGCGCGTGATGATCCTGGCCCCGGTCGTTCGCGGACGAAAAGGAGAATTCAAAAAGGAACTTGAAAAATTTCACAAGGATGGTTTTGTTCGAGCGCGTGTCGACGGTGAGATGCGGCAGCTTGATGAAGAGATCGCGCTGGACAAGCGTCGGAACCACACGATAGAGATCGTTGTGGACCGACTGCTCATCAAAGATGGAGTGAAGGATCGTCTCACCGAATCCGTAAAAACAGCATTGAAGCTGACTTCGGGTGCGGTGCTGGTTTCGATCATCGACGGCGAAGAGAAGCTTTATTCGGAGCGGATGGCATGCGTGAACTGCGGCATCAACATCGCGAAGCTTGAGCCGCGGTCGTTCTCGTTCAACTCGGCGTACGGAGCATGCAAACGCTGCGAGGGTATCGGCACCGTGATGGAGATCGATGCGAATAAGATCGTTCCGGACCAAAGCCAAAAGGCCGGGAAGATGCAATTTCTCGGCGGCGTTGATAAGACAAGCGGAAATTATTTGCAGTCTGCTCTAAATGCGATAATCGAAAAATCTACAGACGTCGATAAGCTGGAACCGCCCGACGACTCTTTCTTAGCGAAAGCGAAGAAGCGCATCCTGGGTCGGTCAAAATCGGGCAAGAAAGCTGACGAACTGCTCAAAACAAAATTTGCCAATCTTCCCGACGAGATAAAAAATGCGTTCTTTCATGGTACGAAAAGACGGCTGACGTTTCGGCAGGGAACCTATAAATACGAGAGCGATTGGAAAGGTGCCCTACGCGTGATGCGCGAGCGCATGGAAAATCCTCCGTCGGAAAAAACGCGTGCGGCGCTTGAAGAGATGGTAGGCCCCGTCACGTGTCCCGTCTGCGAGGGAGCCCGGCTTCAGCCGGAGAGTCTCGCTGTAAAAGTAAACGGGCTTGGAATTGCCGATTACACAATGATGCCTGTCGATGAAACGTTGAAGAAGTTCGACGACATCAAACTGAACGCCCGCGACGAAAAGATCGCCGGGTTAGTACTGAAAGAGATCCGTGACCGCTTGCGGTTTCTGACCGCAGTCGGACTCGGTTATTTGACACTTGATCGTCGTTCCGCCAGCTTGTCCGGCGGCGAGGGACAGCGGATCCGGCTGGCGACTCAGATCGGCTCGCAGCTTCGCGGAGTGCTTTATGTTCTGGACGAACCAAGCATCGGCCTTCATCCACGCGATAACAAAAAGCTGTTGCATACGCTGGAGCAGCTTCGCGATCTGGGAAACACGGTCCTTGTGGTTGAGCACGACCAGGAAACCATCTGTCATGCGGATCATGTGATCGATCTCGGGCCGCTTGCCGGTACGCACGGCGGTGAGGTCATTGCCACCGGGCAACCCAAAGAGATCGCCTGCAACGCTGATTCGATGACTGGCAAGTACTTGTGCGGCGACCTGAAGATAGACATTCCGGACGTTCGCAGGCTTGCGAATGGAAATCGAGTTAAGGTTGTTGGTGCACGAGGGCACAATCTGAAGAACATTGATGTCGAGTTTCCGCTTGGTCTTTTTACAGTGGTGACCGGTGTGTCAGGCTCGGGGAAGTCAACACTGGTCGAAGAGATCCTGTATCCGGCCCTTTACCGCCATGTTTACAACTCGAACACAGAGCCGCTCGAACACGAGCGCATAGAGGGATTGGAGCTTGTGGACAAGATCATTGAGATCGACCAATCGCCGATCGGGCGCACGCCCCGCTCGAATCCCGCGACATACACAGGACTGTTCACGCCGATTCGGGAGCTCTACGCGATGCTGCCCGAATCGCGACAACGCGGCTACAAAGCGGGCCGTTTTTCATTCAACGTAAAAGGCGGCCGCTGCGAGGCGTGCGAAGGCGGCGGAATGAAGTGCATCGAGATGAATTTCCTTCCTGACGTTTACGTAACCTGCGACGTTTGCCGCGGCAAACGCTACAATCGCGAGACACTGGCGGTGAAATACAAAGGACTTTCAATCGCTGACCTTCTCGACACAACGATCGAGGACGCTCTGCCGCTTCTTGAAAACATTCCGCAGATAAAGCAGAAGCTGGAAACGCTGCTGGACGTCGGGCTCGGGTACATTCAGGTCGGACAGTCGTCGACTACGCTCTCAGGTGGCGAAGCTCAGCGGATCAAGCTTGCGAAAGAACTTTCGAAACGTGCCACCGGAAAGACGATCTACATTCTCGACGAACCAACAACAGGATTGCACTTTGCGGATGTACACAAGCTGCTCGACGTGCTGCAGAAACTAGTGGATACGGGTAACACAGTTATCGTGATCGAGCACCATCTCGACGTCATAAAGTCAGCCGACTATGTTATCGACCTTGGCCCTGAGGGCGGCTCCGGCGGCGGAAAGGTCATCGCGGCCGGAACGCCGGAACAGGTCGCACGAGTTCGCAAGTCGCATACGGGACAGGCTCTGAGGGCTGTCCTTTGACCTGAAGCTATATGAAAAAACAAATATTTGGTCCACTTTTAGTTACTGGCTTACTTTTTTTGGCGTCCGTAACCTCCTTTGCTCAATCCGATTTGACGAAGAAACAGTCTTTGGTTTTGGAGTTTAGACGTTTGACCGGTGCAGATCGGGTCAACATGTCAATAAACCTCTCGACGGAGGATGTCCGGGATTCACTATCCGACATTGTCGAAAAGGACCCTGGACTTAATGAGGCTCAAAAACAAGAGCTCAGAAAGGATGTTGCAGAGGCTTACTCCAAGGTCGATAAGTTCGCCAAAGATTTCTTCGCGGATAAATCTCAAATCAACCAACTCTCCGAACAAGTTATTTTCAGGATCTACGACAACGGGTTCAGCGAAACAGAATTAACCGAAGCCATTGCGTTCTACAAGTCACCAACTGGACAGAAAACGGCGGCGTTTCTGCCGACCCTATCGGCCCAAGCCCAGAAGGGATTCATCGATGTTGTCGTACCCAAACTCCAACAGCTTATCCAACCCGTATCAGTAGAGGAAACGACGAAATTGAAGCAAAAGGTGGCGGAAATCAAGACCAAAAAACCGTCGAACTGAGTCTGGTCTTTTCGTGTACGCCCGAGTGGTAACGGAGGTCATGTACAAGTCGCCCGATTCG
>DATFEW010000007.1:0-4050 GCA_035250805.1 Pyrinomonadaceae bacterium | reverse complement strand
CCATGTTTCATCGCTGATCTCGCCGAGAGCGCCGCCGTCAACTGTGTAGGCGACTTTAGCGCCAAAGGCCTGGATGTCGAACTTCTCGATGCCTCCACCGACTTCTTCATCCGGCGTGAACGCAATGGCTATGTTGCCGTGCTTGAGTTGTGGATTCTGACGCAGCGTGTCGATCATCGTCATGATCTCGGCGATGCCCGACTTATCGTCCGAGCCCAGCAGCGTGGTGCCGTCCGCCGTGATGATGTCGTCGCCGATCAAGTTCTTTAGGTCGGGATTCTGCGCGACGGTAATTACCTGGGTCTTGTCATTAGGCAAAACAATGTCGCCTCCTTGATAGTTTTTGTGAATGATCGCATTGACGTTGGCACCCGAGACCGCGGGCGACGTATCCATGTGGGCGATGAAGCCGATCGTCGGGACTTTCGAATTATCAGGCAGGTTCCCGGGCACCATTCCGTACACAATACCCTGTTCGCTGATCCGCACGTTCTGGACGCCAAGATCTTTCAGCTCTTTCTCGAGCAATCTCCCAAGGACCAGCTGTTTCTCAGTGCTCGGGTACTTCCCAGCCTCTTCGGCAGACTGGGTGTCGATCTTCACATAACGAAGAAACCGATCCATAGCCGATTCCGTCGGCGGCCTGGTTTGAGCAAACGCCGATAAAGTAGCTAGAGCCAAAAAGGTAACAAGGATAAGATTTTTCATGTGTACGATCGGGGCGAGAGTTTGTCGTTACGGCTTCGATGCAATTCTAGTTATTCGGTTTGGCTGCAACCTTTAGAATTCCAAGGTGCCACAATAGAAACGTCAACTGATCGGCACGCAGTTCCTGCATCTGGGGACGAGTCGAACCGTATTCGTCGTGCCCCGCGTTGGGATCGATACGCAGAAGCACAGGTCGGCCGCCATTGGACGCCGCTTGCATGCGTGCGGCCATTTTTGCCGGCTGCCAGACGTCTACGTTCGTATCGCGCATGCCTGTGGAAATCAGTACCGCCGGATATCGCACGCCCTCACGGACGTGGTGATATGCGCTCATTTCATACAATTGCTCGAAGCCCCTTTTTTCTTTGGTAGTGCCGAATTCCACGACGTTCGCCGGGCCGTTCATTTGATACTCAGCCCGGAGCATATCGGTCGTCGCCACACTGATCGTGGCCGCGGCGAAAAGGTCGGGCTTCTCCGTGATTGAACGGCCGATCAAGATACCGCCCGCGCTCACTCCGCCGCCGGCAAGCCTCGCGGACGAAGTGTATTTTCTGTCTATCAGGTACTGTGCGCAAGCAATGAAATCAAGCCATGTATTTGGTTTTTTATCTTTACTTCCGGCCTGATGCCAGGCTTCGCCCAACTCGCCGCCGCCCCGCACGTGAGCAAATGCGAGAACGCCTCCGGCTTCATACCAAGGTATGTAAAGGGTATCGAATCGGGGATCGCTGGTCGCGGCGTATGATCCATATCCGAGCATGTAAGTCGGATTCAACGAATCGCGTTTCAGCCCTCGCCGATAAATGAGCGTGAGCGGGACCTCCACGCCGTCATGGCTCCGCACTTTTAGGGATTCAACCTCGAGGTCGGGCAAAGTTCCAAGCCTTGAAACCGACTGCATGTTTGACTCAGTCCAACCGCGTTTGGGATCAAAATCGTACATAGCGGCGGGCCGCGTCCAGGCCGTGACGCCTAACAAGCCACCCGCGTGCGCAGGCGATACCATGAGAAGTCGTATCGAACCTTCGATTGGCGGTTTTATCGTCTCGGACATTCCGTCATAACCGATTCGGTACAGAACTCCCGCAGTTCCTTCGTTCGCTGCAACATAAAGCGCGTCCTTCCCAGCCTGGACGTCTTTGATCGTGGTTTCTTTTGCCGGAAGTTGAAGCACCTTTCCGGTTGCGATTGCCTCGGTCGCAACGTTGATGCGAACTATCTGAGAGCCGCTGCCACCATTTCGCGGAACTGTAACGAAGGCCTCGCTGTCGTGGAAGGCGATCCCGGTAGCTCCATCTTCAAAATCCGCGACCTTTTTCCAGGTGCTCTTCCCACCGATGGTTTCGATGCGTGGTGCAACGTAAAGCGCGTGACCGGTTCGCGCGCCGTCCTCGACCCAAACCGCAAGAAACTTCCCGTCCGGCGTGGGGAAGACAAATGGCCAGCTCGTTGATTTCAAGACGAGCCCTCGGTTTTCGCCCTGAACAATAATCGGCTGATCAGTCGCTGGATCGGCTCCTACCACGTGGCGATACGAGGCACTGTTGAGAAACGCTTCCGCTGGTTTCATATTGGGCCTGATCGACGGCAGCTTTACGAGGTAAATGCTTCTGGAATCCGGGTCCCAGTCGAGCCCAGTGAAGCCAAGAGCATTCTCGACTGGCTGACCGACCAGCTCTCCTGTCACAGCGTCCATGATCAGGACCTTGCTGCGGCCCACGCTGCGCATCAAAAACGCAACATATTTCCCGTCGGGCGATGGTGAAATTGCTGAAACTCGAGCCGGTTGACCGGGAGTACCGAGCGTTTCCGGGTCGATCAAAATCCGTTCCGCGCGCGTTTTCGGATCATATACATAGCCTCGTGAAATACCTTTCGAATCTGTGCGGTAGAAATAGAATAGGCCCTGATCATCGCGGGAAAAGCTTGACAAGGGTGGCGGTGCGTCCGAATCGAGCTGGCGCAGCCGAGCAAGGATTTGGTCCCGTTTGGGGATCCTGTCGAGGACAGAACGCGTGTACGCATTCTGATCGCCAAGCCACCTGAGAACCTCCGCGTCCTTAACGTTCTCGAGCCATCGATAAGGATCCTCGATCTCCCGACCGAAAAAATTTTCCTTAACGATCCGTTTTGGTGTTTCAGGCAGGTTTTGCGCTTGCGCCGACGGTCCGAATTTGACGCACAAGAAGCTCAAAAGCAGAAAAAAGATGAGTTTTTCCTTAATCTCCATATCTCGGTTCCTTTCCGCCACTCTAGAAGATCCGCATTCTGGAGGGCAATAACATAAGATTAAGTACTGCGTCCGGGCCACCCGCAAATGCAGATGGCTGTGACTAGTGCTGCGGTATATACTCCGGATAATAATATTTGTACCCGAGCAACCGGGCAGTCGGCCGCAACAGCGTACGCATGATCTTTTGAAGACCAACCGGCGGGCCATCTGCAATATAAGCGTCGGCCTCGCTGCCGTAAACCGAAAACTGCATCATCACTTGTAGTGGACTTGGCCGGCCGCCGAATTTATCGACCAGCGGATATATCTGCGACAAAAAATACGCAAACTCGATGGGCACCGTTTTCGTATCTTCGTCGGAGACAACCACAACGGTGCCGGTCGTTTCGTTAAATGGCCTGTGAGGCGTGAGCTTTGGTATCGTGATCGATTCGCCCGGTCCCAGGATCTTCTTCTCCTCGCCCACTTGAATACTCAATGCCCCCGTCTTCACGTAAAACTTTTCCTCAAACTGCTCGTGAAGATGAACTGGCGGCCCCGGGGCCATCGGCTGGGCCTCAAGCCTGAGATGCACCCATCCATCAGCGGTTGAGAGCACTGTCTGATGAAACCCTTCGGAGTGACTTATTAACCTGTCGCCGGGTGAAAAGTAGTTCGTGAGGTCAGGCTTCTCCGGCGGGAAAACATAGTCGCTGAGGATCATGCCGATGACAAAGTAAGCGACAATAAAAGCGAGCAATCCAAGAATAATTCGTTTCATGAGTTTCATTTCGCTAAGGGCTATTAATATTACAGCCCAGAGATCGGCTGACGGAGTTCAAGTCTAGTTCTCTCGATAAAACTGCCGCAAAATACCACGATAGGTGCTTTCCGACAATATATCAGTGTTATCGCTTATCTGATCTATACTCCCGATCAGACGTTTTTCGGCAAGACGTATTAGACAAGGGTCTTCCATCCTGCTCGATAGAGCGTCCGCGAACTTTCCATGGAGATGAATAACTTTGAACGGCCGGCCGAAGAAATCACCTACCGTTGCCGAGATGGGCTCTGTAATCTCAAGCCGGTTGTGCATGGCGGCGACATAAACATAGGCCTTTGCAAGA
>DATFEW010000368.1:0-9516 GCA_035250805.1 Pyrinomonadaceae bacterium | reverse complement strand
TATGTGCTCTTGTTCTGGTACCGGATCGTTCCCCGGCCGCTCGCGATCCTCGGAATCATCGGCATCCTCGCTCAGTTTGTTGGCGTGACGCTTATGATGTTTCTCGGCAACAGCCCAATCACGTATCTTGCGATGCCGCTGGCGCCCATACAAATAATTGTCGCCGGTTGGCTGATCATCCGCGGCGTTAAAACTCCGACAGAGGGATCTTCGGTCTGACAGCATTCGACAAAATGCGATCTCGGACCGGCATCGGACAAATATGAAAACCCCAGGCTACCTTCCCGCCTGGGGCTATCAATTTGCTGCTACGCTCGTATCAAACCAACGGACGGATTATGATCGTCCGGGCTGAGCGGTCACGCCGGTAGCGCGAGGTAGGGACCTCGTAACCGCGGAGCATGCCTTCGATCATTATCTTGGACAGATAAAAAAGGCCGTCCACCCGCTGAAGCGTCACGGCTGTATCGCGGTAACCGTCGATCGATACATGCGGTATCGTGTTGAGCATGATCGCTTTGCCTCTTGGTCCACGCATTATCAACGTCGTCGCGGGTTCGCGGGTGCCGGGCAGTCTTGAGATGGTGTATTCGCCGGCTGGATAGAGGCGGTTCTCGGCCACAAACTCGTACGGCATGTCGAGCCTCAATGAGTACTGACCCAACTGGGCATTCGCTATCGAGACACCGCCAAGAAATATGAACATGCCCGTCAAAATAGGTGCTAGTAAAATGCTTCGCATAATAACCCCCCGCTGTTTGATAGTATCCGGTGCAATACGCGTGCCGGAGAGGTTGTGCCGTCTTGGCCCTTGAAAGTGGTCGGAGTGGATTCACTCGCGGCCGGGCGCCGTTGCATTTTCGTACATGCAATCAGGAAGATCCACAGTGAATTTGTTCGCCCTAAAAAGTTTGCAACCTTTTTTGGAAACTATCTATCCCTATAGTTGCAAAGCATTTTGCGTATTTTGGAAACCGCGGCCATCCGTGCCGCGTTTGCGCATTTGCAATTGACAATCAAAACGGAGGTGATTCTATGACGTCGAAAGGCGTAACCAGACTTTTTGGTAATATCGGATCCGTCCTCCCCCTACTTTTGATCTTTTTCACCGCTGCGGGTTCGGCCTATGCATGCCCAGAACATAGAAGCAAAGCCGCGTACCGCACGAAAGCAATTAATACAAGAACGGTCTCCCATATGGCCCCCGTGGTCATCAATTATGGAGGGCGTTGTGCAGACAACATCAACGGTGCGCGTCGCGTAAAGCACGTGTCGATGATGGGTGACGGTTATTTCGAAGGCGGCGCAAGGTACGTCGCGGTCCGAAATAGAGCACCCCGCACTCGGTACGTTGCCGTTCGTGATATCGACTATGTCGAACCTGCACCGAGATACGTCGTGGTACGAAACGTCGCACCACGCACGAGGCAAGTTGTTGTTCGCGATATCGACATTGACGATGCGCCTCGCTATGTAGCGGTGCGCCGGCAACCGGTCTATGTCGAACCCGAACCGAGATACGTTGCGGTCCGCAACCTCGCGCCACGCGCAAGATATATCGCCGCCAGCGATCTCGATTATGACGACATCGATCCTGTGCCACAGGCCGTTTCGGTCAACAATATCGACACCGACCTCGATGTCGAAATTCCGACACGGAGGCATGTGGTTGTCAGAACCGACGACCTGGCCGGAACGGAGGAGGTTATCTATTCCAGCCCGGGCGATGAGATTGCGGATATAGCTCCGCCTATCGAGAACATCGCCACGACGGACGCCGCGTTGGCCCCGGTCGCCTATACAGGAGGAACCAGCATCTACGACGATCTTGACGTCGACGATCAGGCAGTTCTATCTGACAGCGGCGTGACATATGTTGCGGCCGGTGATATGGAAGAGACCTGTCTGCCGGACGCCGTCATCGATACATCGCCTGAATTGGTGACTATTAGGGCAGTAAGTGACGCTTCCATCGACGACATCGTCAAAGATGCACATTCTCGGGGAACTGATGTAACGCACGTCTACGATGACGATGGTCACTCGATCCGTTATAGGCCGTTCGTTAATGACGGAAATATCGTCGCAACCGAAACGGCTTATGTAATGGCGGACGATGTCGATACCGACATGGTCAGCTATGTTCCGATCAGCGACGTTGATGATGTCGACGCCACGGAAATAAGCTATCTGCCGGTTGAAATGGTGAGCGATGTTCCGGTCATCGATAGCGACGTCAGCACAGTAACGTATACGTCGAACGACAGCATCGTTACATTCGATGCGACGGAGTTAGACGACGATATGATTAGCTATGTTCCGATCAGCGACGTTGATGATGTCGCCGCCACGGACATAACCTATCTGCCGGTTGAATCGGTGAGCGATGTCCCGATCATCGATGGGGACGTCAGGAAAGTAACATACGTGACGAACGACAGCGTCGTTACACTCGATGCGACGGAGTTAGACGACTCCGAGGTATGCGCGTGCCCGACGACCGTATCCATGTTGGATGGAGAACCCGTACAATTCACGGATTCGTCTGCGATACTTGCTGATGACGGCGATGACTTCGCAGTTGCTAGCATGAATAACGGGGACGCGGTCATGGCGACGACCGGCTTTGAAGATATGCTCAGTGAGACGGATAATGACGCCTTAGATGATGCAGATCTCGAAGTTGACAGCGATGAAATTGAGACCGTTGTCGAATAGGCATCGCTCAGAGCGAGCTTATGGCTCAGTTGAAAAAGGCTTACCCGAAAAAGGTGGGCCTTTTTCAATCATCGGCTCAAATTGCGGTTCAGCTTGCCGGCAAAAACGACTCATGCTCGCATTTTCATTGCGTAATTACTGATCGCCTGATCCTTGGTTTCTCCGAAGGCGTAGCAATCGCTTACCTCGATGCTAACGAACTCCGGACCGACCACGCAGTATTGGTCACCATCCACGAAAACAAGCGTCCCGCCCGGCCCGCGCGTCGCCTGAAGGTCAGGATCGTCCTTCATGATCTTGAATTCGTCGGTCATACTTCGAACTATCACCTGAGATGTTTCTTAAAGTGAGAGAGGGTCCGTTCCCACGCCAGCTTGGCAGCCTCGGCATCGTATCGCGGAGTTGTGTCGTTATGAAATCCGTGCTGCTTGCCTTCATACATGAAGCTCTCGAACTTCTTATTGTTTTCTTTCAGAGCAGCCTCGTAGGCGGCGATGTTGGCGTTGATGCCCTGGTCATTACCGGCATAGTGAAACATAAGCGGAGCGGAGATCTTTGGCACGTCCGCGACGCCGGCCTGCCGGCCATAGAATGGCACCCCGGCATCTAAGTCCTTGCCCAGGCGTACGGCTAGTTGATTGACCATCCCGCCGCCAAAACAGAAGCCCACCGCGCCCAGCTTGCCTGTACTCTCGGGCCGCGCCTTGAGCCATCTGGCGGCAGCGACAAAATCCTCCGTCATCTTCTTGCCATCGACGGTGCGAAAAGCGGCCGCGCCTTTTTGGTCGTCGCCGGGGTAGCCGCCGACCGATGTCAGGCCATCCGGAGCGAACGCCATATAGCCCGCTTTCGCAAGCCGCCGGGCGACGTCCTCGATATACGGATTGAGCCCGCGATTCTCATGGATGACAAGCACGCTCGGAAACTTCTTGCCTTTGGCCGGACGTGCAAGATAACCCTTGATCGAGCCGTTCCCTTCCGGCGACGCAACCGTCTCGTAACCTACCTTGATCTCCGGATCGTCTTTCGGGACAGTCTGCGCCCACGCATAGTTCGGCTTGAGGCTTTCGAAGATCGCCGCTACCGTGAGCCCGCCAACTGCGAATTTGGCGATATTGCTCATAAAGACGCGGCGGTCCATATCCCCGTGCTGATACTCGTGAAAGAGGTCCAAGAGCTCCTGCGGATATTCGTCTGCGGTTTTACGTTCCATAATCTTCCTCGTTTCGAAAAGAATAACCGAGGTTTTCAGTTGTGTAAAATGACCCGTAATGGAGAAAATGTTATGAACGCAAAAGCACTTACACCGATATTGAACGTCTCCGATTTCAAAGAGAGCGTGGCCTGGTTCGAGAAGCTTGGCTTGGAATTCAGTTGGGCCTGGGGCGATGAGCCAACGTTCGGTGGAATTTGCTCCGGCGAATGCCAGATCTTTTTATGCCAGGACGCACAGGGGGGCCGGGGCAAGGGTTCAAACAAAATGACCTTCGGCGAAGATGGGAGCGAGACCGGAGATAAAGGCGTCTGGATGTCGATATGGGTCGGTGACGTCGACACCATTTACACACGCTGTCTCGAACAGGGCCTCGATGTCACCTTCCCGCCTCACGACATGGAATGGAACGTCCGCGAATTCCACGTCCGCCACCCGACGGGCACGTCTTCCGCATCAGCTGCGGGTTCGAAGAGAAGTGACCATGCTCTCTTCATTCGTCGACAAATCGCTCGATGGCGTTGGCCGCCCGGGTGATCACGTCGCGGTCAGTCGGGAAGTAGTGGGTGCCGCTCGGGAGCAATACAAGCCGCGCACCAGGGATTGTAGACGCCAGCAGACGCCCTTCATCGGCGCTAACAGCAAGATCATCCTGACAGTGAACCACAAGCGTGGGAATCTTTAATTTCCGAAAGAGTTCCTGTCCGTCGCCCCTGGAATGTACGGATTCCCAGTACCGGGCCGCCGTTTCCGGCTCAGCCGCAGCACGTTGCAGCTCGTTGAAATGGGCGATCAGTTGCGGGTCTGCGTCAGCACGAAAAAAGTTGCTCGTAAAAAGCTGGCGAAAGGCCGGCGTGTCCCGCCCCCAGCCTTTCCGGATCAGAGTAACCAAGGCCTGATCTTCCTCCGGATCGTAACCGGGACGTGCGGTTGCTCCGCGGCAGTAGGCTCCATAGAGCACAAGACGACTGACAGTTTTTTGATGTTGGTCGGCGTATGTCGCTGCCGTCCATCCGCCTTCTGAAATCCCCAGCAAGGTCACATTTTCGGCGCCGATGTCCCTCAGAACGGCATCGAGATCAAGCTGTCGCGTTTCTTCAGTAAACTCACCTTCATATTTATCCGAAAGCCCGATACCACGGCCGTCGTAGCGAACGACCGTAAAGCTATCGGCAAGCCGTTCCCAAAAACTCCGGAGGTCTGGCCAGGTCCATTCAACCTCAAGGTGCGTGAAGTGCCCCAGCACGCGGATTAGTAACGGGCCGCTTCCAATTACAGAATAGGCTATGTTCACACCGTCGTCGGTGCTGCAGAATTGGATGTGCTGTTGTCGTATTTGCACCTCACCGGACGTGAGCCAAACGGCGGTTGGTGAGTCGTCGCCGGACTCTACAAACGAAAGGCCGGAGCCGTCTTCAAGACAGAAGTTCAGGGTGTCATCGGCGTAGATCCGTTTACATTCGGGGCATCGTTTCATAGGCGAGTCATCGAAACGAAAAGATTATATCTTATGAGCAAGTACGTGTGGACACGGCATGCCCGTGGAAAATTTCCTGGTGCTTTGAGCGGAATCGAGGAGTTATGCTACTCTCAGTCACCGCCTTCATTCCCTGACCGCACCTTGGTCAAGGTAAGAGCCGGTATACGTCTAGTCCTTAGAACCGGTTTCACCTGTCCGGAACTATTCATGATTTTGGGACCTATGAAAGCACTACTCTCATTGTGCATCTGCGCGTTAACCCTTTCGATCAGTACATTAGCTCAAACTCAAGAGACTTTTGACATCGCAACATTCCAGCCGCCGAAGGGTTGGGAAAAAAAGGCCGGCGCTGACGGGGTGCAATTTTCGACTGAGGACAAATCGACCGGGGCCTTCAGCCTCATTACCTTGTTCCGATCCGTTCCCGCCCTCGGCAATTCCAAGGAGAATTTCGATGCGGCCTGGCGGACGATCGTGAAGGAGGCGGTCAGTGTTACAGTCGCTCCGACAATGCAGCCGGCCCCTAGCCCCGAGGATTGGAAAGCAGAGATGGGCACGGCGGCGTTTGAGAAAGACGGACTAAAGGGAGCCGTTGTACTCATTACGGTCAGCGGTTACGGGACGATGATCAACCTCATGATCCTGACGAACACGCAGGCCTATGAGCCTGCAGTGGCGACGTTTATAGAATCGATCAGCTTGAAAAAACCTGTAGTTGATAGGCGACCGCTCGTTAAGGCTCCACCGACGGGTACAGTCATTCAGCCTCAGCCGGCGCGCGAGAGCAGTTTTAAATTTAACACCTCTAATTTTGATGACGGATGGACGAGCACCGAGCAGGAGGATTGGGTGGAAGTCGTGAAAGGGCAGATCAAGGTCTTAATTCATTACCCAAAAGCAGGGACGATATTCCCTGCGGATCCGGAACCGCTCACAAACGCCGCTTGGGATATTCTGGTCGCTCCCCGATACAGCAACCTGAAGAATTATAAAACGGCTTACATCAGCACTTACAACCGGCCTTATTTAGGAATGGGATACGCTGCTGAGAAAGCCTCCGGAAAACAAGTATTTGTTCTTCTTTTCCGTCAAGGCGCTACCGGTTGGCTTGAGTTTGTTGCTCCAGACAAAAATAGTTTCATACAACAATACAAATTCGACCCTGAAACTATTAAGTGGGACAGCGAAAGTGACCTGCTCAACCCCCTTGTCCAAATGGTGAACTACAACAAGTTCGCCATTGCCGAAAGTGATTTTAATGGCACTTGGACCAGTGATTTTACCGGTGTCCAACAACTCTATAGTGTATACACCGGAAACTATGCCGGAATGAACATTCATCAGTCGAATCAAGAGTTTGTGTTCGGCGCCGGTAAATCATATAGGTGGGAACTGCTTGTGGTAAGCGGCATGGTTGGCAACACAAAATATGCCAATGTGAAGTCAGCCGGGAAATTTAGTGTTCCCAACAACTGGCAAATTCATTTTTCAAAAATAGAGTCCGGTGCCAAAACGTACAACGCCTATTGGTCGTGTATCAAAGGGGCAAGACTATTGCACCTACTCGACGCCAATGCCCCGGGAAGCGGTATTTATACCGTTTATGGAAAAAAATGAACGATCCAGGCGGCGCTGGCAGTTACTCGGACGTTTATAAAAGCGCAGCGGCATCGTTGTGGGGGAATTATTACGGCCCGGTGTATAACGCAGCTAATTTGGAAGTGAGGCGAAATATGAAAATAAGAAACTTTAAAAAACTAGCGGCTTTAACATTCGCGCTCGCGTTCTTGTGTGCCGGTGTTGTAAATGCACAGATCCAGGCAGCAGGCGGCGGATATTATCGCGCGGGTTACCCAACGGTTTACGGTTCATTCGGTCAGGCAAGCGCAGCTCAGGGCCGGATGTACGACCAAATGAAGCAGCAAAATCGCAAGACGACGGAACGCGATGCCCTGATAAAAAAATGGGGGCTCGCTGCGGTTGAAAAAGCCGAGCGAGATGCGGCATCCGGAACGTCCACGAACGCTAAGATCGTCGTGCCTCCACCACCGGTGGTAAGAAACCACGGAGTGTTCCGACCAGATAATACTTTGGATACTGGCAAGACACTCGCCGATAACCTCGCTGATACGGCCGATGAAAAGGCGCTCATTAAACATATATATACGGCCGCAAAGGCCTTCTACGATAAAGAAGTCGCTGCCAAAGAATGGAAAAATAATGTTGCTGGTGGTCTGACATTCTTTACGGTTTCGGCAATGACGGTTTACCACGACGCCGAGGAACCAAGTGCCGATGCGGCGAATAAATACTTTACGGCCGTAAACAGCGCCCTTGACGCGATACCGGAATACGCAACGGTGGCGAACAAAGACAAGCAGGGCTTCAACAACATGCTGATCGGTTTCAGCGGCATGCTGCTCGCAGGATATTCGGGAGCCAAACAAAACAACGACGCTAATGCACTTGCCACTAGCAAGAAACTTGCTGGAATGTTGATAGAAATGGTTCTAAAGACTGACCCCGAAAATCTTCGAATCGAAAACGGCCAGATTGTTATGAAGTAGAGCTCACAGTCGGACGGCCACCTCGACAAAAAAATATATGAAAAACTCTAAGACGGTGCTACCCGTTCTCGCAATCCTTCTGTGCGTGTCGCTGTCGTGCACGTTTCTGAAGGATAAGTTCGTGAAAGACCCGAACGCGATCAGCACCAAGGTAATTAGAACGGAGATTCAACCGTTCGATCGAAACGCGCCGCTGGCATCACCGGGGGCGGAAGTTGTCCGAAGACTCGCCGAGCTCGATCCCAGTCTCGCCAAATTCGGAGCTGACGTTGAGGCGGTGGAACGTGCGGCGATGCAAAGATCGATCGATGAACTTCCGGGCGAACCGGAAACGCCCCAAAAGTCAGTCGCAGCATCATCCTGGAAATCTGCAACTGACCATTCTCAAAGCGCGGTCCCCGCTGCGATGATGATGTTTCAAGGTGACGCCATATCTTCCCCGGCTGACCGTGCGCGTGCCGCAAGTGTTGTGGGCGCCGTGGTTGCGGGCCTGAAACAGATATTTTCCCAGAGCCAGTCCAAAGGCGCATCGGGCGGGGTCAAAGACAGAAAAACCGAGACAAAGAACGGAACGACCACGACGTTCGGAGCCGAACTCTCGTTTCGAGACGACGGATCATCGACGTTTGAGTTGGAACTCAAGACCGAGGCCGTAAAGGATGGTTCCAAACTGGTTGCCGAACTCAAGGGAAGAGTCGAGGGACTGGACTGCCCCAACGCCGAAGGCCAGGTCCCGATCACTGCTAAGCTGCGCCTTGGGGGCGAATCGGGCGGTGTTGGTTATACACAGGAAATAGAAGCGTTCATACGGACTACGGTTGACGATGATGCGAACATCACCTTAACGACCATTGATATCGTGCAGGGGACGCGTGAAATAGTTAAAGGGAACGACATTTATATCGAGACCGGATTCACCGTTCGGGATACCGCAGGGACGTCGTCGAGCGAGTATGACAACTGGCGAATAATCCGCAATTCGCAAAGCGCAACCGAGGACATAGCCAAAACGAAGTCCGTCGCAGAAAGCGGCCAGGCCTCCGCCCTCGCTATGGCGATGACCGTGCTCGCGATGGCCGAGCAAAAATGGCAAAACGGAGGTTGCGTAAAGATCGACGCACCGTCGCCGGGCAGCGTCGCGGTCAATTCGACGACGCAGATACCAGTAAAGGTCGTTCATAAGTTCGATGGCGCGGAGGTGCCGTCAAAACTGAAAGCGGCATTGTCGGGCGGGGCGTCGGTCGATCCTACCTTGATCCCGAAGACGGCAGGAACGTTGAGTTATGTTGCTCCGGGCGAGACCGGTAAAACCGCGACGATCAGTCTTAGCTCTAGTTCACGCCGCGGACGTGCGACTCTCGACCTGACGGCGAGCACCGGCGGAAATTCGTACCAGATCGTCGGCGGGCTCGACGACTGGAAGACTGATTCCAAAGTCTGCGACATCATGAAGCCGTTTCAGCTAAAGGGCAGCTACGGCATCGTTATGGACCTTACCGGCGGCCTCTCCGGCACATACAGTTATAAAGGGCAGTTCC